>SVGR01000166.1 GCA_015056265.1 Clostridiales bacterium | reverse complement strand
CCTGTGCTCATCGCCCCCTCAACCAACGACGGGCTGGGAAATTCCGCCGAAAACATCGGGAAGATTTTGGCGATGAGAAACGTTTATTTTGTGCCCTTTGCCCAGGATGATCCGGTTGGTAAGCCACGTTCTCTGGTGGCGGATTTTGACAAAATTCCCGAATCCCTGGCCGCCGCATTGGCCGGCGCACAATTACAGCCGATTCTGCTGGGTTGCTTGAAAAAAGGCGAAGAATAAGGTATACTATACAAGCAGGAGGATAAATCCATGAAACACGCATTTTTGAAGAAAGCGGTCTGTTTTACTCTTTTTCTGTGTCTGCTCCCCTTGCATTCCCTGGCCGGGAACGGTATGCGCCTGCGCTATGATCGCAAGGAACACTGGATCGACGGCAGCCGCCATGTGGTGTACGCACAGCTCAAGACTGATGACGCCGCCCTCATCCCCGTGGTAAACAAGATCAATCAGGCCATCCGGGAAACCGCCAATATCGACGCCTATGTGAACGTGCTTTCCACCCTCCAGCCCGGCGGCACCGGTCTGATCGTTGAAGATACTGCCACTGGCCAATCCGAAGGCTTTTACCGGGATGGCACGGGGTATTTCTATGTGCTGATGGAAGCGGAGGGAAAAATGCCTATGGGCCGGCCCGCCCATCATTACTACCCCATGCTCTTTGATCTTTCCACCGGCGGCCGGGTGCCCTTTGAGCAATTGTTTACCGATCCTGACGGGGCCAAGGCCTATATCGAGCAATACCTTGCCGACGTGGTGGAGCCGCATCTTTCCACCTATCTGGAAAATAATCAGCTTTTCCCTGTGCCCTACGATTCCTTCGGCTTTTCCGATGACGGGCACATCCTGATCTACTATCCTGCTGAACAGCTCTCCTTCCTTTCCGGAAAATCCGGTGCTGTGGCCTTCCGCTACAGCGAGCTGTGGGATTATCTGGATACGTCAGAAAGCGGTATTCCCATGCAAATGGTGAAGACCGGCACCCACCATAAGCAATATGCAGCATCCCGCACCTCCGCCGAAATACAGGAAATTCTGACGGCTTATCCGGAGGGCATACCCGGACTGGATCACACCGCACCGTCCCTCGGTACGCCCATGGAACACGTTATGAAAAACTATGATATTTCCGTGGACTCGGGCTATTATCCCGGCGGTGCATACATCGAAACGGAAACGCCGGAGTTGCTGGGCACTTATCTGATCACCGACGCTAATGAAAGCTACATTTCCGGCATCCTTACCGGCCGCATCGATATGTACGGTATCGAAACGGGCAAAACCAGCCTGGAGGAAGCCAAAACCTTGCTGGGCATGCCGCTGATGGAAATGGGGCTTTCCCAGGCCGCTGCCGAAATGTATCTGGTCTGCCCCGGCGCCATGGCAGTATACACCTATCCCAGCGAATTTCCCATTCATCACGGCAATACCGGCGCTTCCTCCGATGCCGTTTCCCTCACTCTCTATGCCGATGAAAACGGCCTTGTCCAATACGTTAAATATGCCCTTGAATAAACAACAGGAGATTCATCATTCATGAGTACTGCCGCCGCCAAAAAGAAAAAACAAGCAGCGCCCGCCCTTGCCACCACCGGCCGGGGCGCGGCTTTTTGTATCGCCCTGGGCATCGTGATGCTGACCATGGGGATGATGCTCCTCATTTCCCTGCTCTGGGGAAACTACAGCCATGTATTGGGCCGGCTTAATGCTGCCCTGCAGGGTCTTGGCGGCACGCTTTGCCTTCCTCTTCCCCTGTTTTTCTGCTGGGCAGGGATCAAGCTATTGGTATCCACCCGGCATAAAGTATCGGTCAGGGATATCCTGATTTTTTTCCTGCTATATCTGATGGTGCTGGCAGGGTATACCCTGCTGGCCCAGGTATCGGATAATAATAGCTATATTTCTTACATGGATTATGTCGGAAAGCGAAATGCCCGCCAGGCAATGGCCGCCCCGGAAAGCTTCAGCGCCTATCTTCAGCAGGCCTTTACCCAGAAAACCCATGGCCCCGGCGGTCTGCTCGGCATGCTGGTCGCCTATCCTGTATGGATGGTGCTGGGCCGGATCGTGGGCTTCATTTTCATTCTTGCATTGTCCGTTGTCCTGATTTTCCTGCTGCTTCGGGCCAATCCCGGAGAACTGATGCGAAAGCTTTCCGATTCCAGCGAACAAATGCGCCAGCGCCGCCTGCAAAGGCAGCAGGAACGCATGGCTGCGGAGCAAACTGCCCAACCGGCACCCCCTGTTCAGGATGCTGCCTCTCCTCTGCCTCCCCTCCAGCCTGGCCAGACCGTCCGCCGGGAGGAAACCGCCGTTTCACCAGCCCCTTACTATCAGGCGGCGCCCATTTATCAGGCCGCTCCTGCCCGCCCTGTTGCTGACGATAGTTTTTATCCTGTACAGCCCGATCTTTATGATCAGCGTTACCCCCTGCACAATCATAAAGAAAACACACCTCCCCCTTCGCCGGCGTGGGCCACCGCCCCTCAGCAGGAGGAGGTTATTCCCCCGCCTGATCCCATCTATCCCGATGTGATGGCGCCGACGGAGGAAACGGCAGATCCCGTTCAGGAAGAAACCATCCCTGCCCCTGGCCCCCTTTCCGCTGTTCCTTTGGATGATGAAGTGCCCTGGGACGAACCCGCTGCCGCCACAGAAACCGAACCCCTGATTCCCGCCCCCGAACCCGCGCCCGTCTCTGCACCCGTTCAGGCGGAAAAGGCGGCACACTCCCCCCGTCACGAAGCACCCGTCTCCAAGGCAAAGGAAGCTCCTCTTCCCAAAACCGATCCTATTCCTCAGGAAAAAGAGCCCACCGCGCCTACCAGCTGGGCCACCCAGGTGCGCAGAAAACAAGCGGAAATTGAAATGCCAGAGCATACCACCGCCAAAGGCGATCCCAAGCCTGTTTATACCGATCCCGTCATGCCCATCACCG
>SVGR01000027.1 GCA_015056265.1 Clostridiales bacterium | reverse complement strand
GCGCTGTGGTGGCCAACTACACCAATGCTGAAGGCACCACCTTCGACAACTACTACACCATCCTGCTGGCTCCCGTTGATTTCGCCGACTATCTGAAGTAATCAGCGATTGTGCCGCAATCAAAGGCCCGCCCGTCCTCGGGCGGGCCTCTTTCCAAAGTTGGCTCTTTTGCACGCAATTGTGAGCGGGGGGCACACTTCCCCTTTGACAATTGCGTGTAAAATGTTTTTCCAAAGGAGGCTTACTTACTTTGAGCGCAGAGTATGTATTGGAGATGAAAAATATCACCAAGCGCTACGGGGAAAACACCGTGCTCAGCGACGTTTCCCTGGCTGTGCGTCCCGGTGAAATCCATGCCCTGCTTGGCGAAAACGGCGCGGGCAAATCCACGCTGATGAACGTGCTCTTTGGTATGCCGGTCATTCATTCCACCGGCGGCTTTGAAGGGCAGGTGCTGCTGGATGGGGAAGATGCCCATGTGATGAGCCCTCATGACGCCATGCGCAAGGGCATCGGTATGGTGCATCAGGAATTTATGCTGCTTCCCGGCTTCACGGTGACGGAAAATATCAAGCTGAACCGTGAAATCACCACCCCCAACTTTTTCAGCCGCTTGATGGGCAAAAATCTGAAGACCTTGGATATGGATTCCATGTCTTCCGACGCCCGGAAGGCACTGGACAGCGTGGGCATGAGCATTGACGAGTATACCCGCATCCAAGGGATGCCCGTGGGCTATATGCAGTTTGTGGAAATTGCCCGTGAAATCGATAAGCGGGGCGTAAAGCTGCTGGTATTTGACGAGCCCACCGCCGTGCTCACCGAGAGCGAAGCCACCCAGCTGATCTCCGTGATGAAGCAGATTGCCGCCAGCGGCATTGCCATCATCTTTATCACCCACCGGCTGGATGAGGTGGCGGCTGCCGCCAATTCCATCACCATCCTGCGGGACGGCAAGCTGGCCGCCGTGCGGGATGCCAAGCAGACCACCATTACCGATCTTGCGGAACTGATGATTGGCCGCAAGGGTGAAGCCGTGGTGGAAGCCGACGGACGTCCTGCCCCTCAGGGCAATATTGCCATGAAGATCCGTGATCTGCATGTGGATATGCCTGGCGAAGAAGTGAAGGGCATTTCCCTGGATGTATACGAAGGAGAAATCCTGGGCGTGGGAGGTTTGGCAGGCCAGGGCAAGCTGGGCATTTCCAACGGTATTATGAGCCTGTATGATGCATCCGGCGAGGTGGAGCTCTTTGGCGAAAAGCTGCAGATGGGCAATGCCGGATACGCCCTCAACAGCGGTATTGCCATGGTATCGGAAGACAGAAAAGGCGTGGGCCTGCTGCTGGACCAATCCATTGAGGACAACATCGCCTTTACCGCCATGCAGATCCACGGGGATTTCCTCACCAAGCTGGGCCCCATTTCCCTGCGCAATTCCAAGCGGGTGCGCATGGTAGCGGAACAGATGATCAAGGATCTGGATATTCGCTGCTTCAGCCCCACCCAGCATACCGGCACCCTCTCCGGCGGCAATCAGCAGAAGGTGTGTATCGCCCGGGCGCTGGCCATGAAGCCCCGATTCCTCTTCGTGTCGGAGCCTACACGCGGCATTGACATTGGCGCCAAGAAGCTGGTGCTGGAGACGCTGCTGAAGCTGAACCGGGAGCAGGGGATGACCATCGTGATGATTTCCTCCGAATTGCAGGAACTGCGCTCCATTTCCGATCGGATCGCCATCATTTCCGAAGGCAAACTGGTGGACGTGCTGTCCCCCGATGCCTCCGACGCTGATTTCGGTCTGGCCATGAGCGGCATCAAGCCGTCTGAACACAAAGAGAAAGGGGAGGGTCAGGCATGACGAAATCCAATACCAAGCGCATTATTGCCATTGTGCTGGCCGTCCTGGCGCTGGCGCTAATTATACTGGGCGCCGTGCATATGCCCAAGCGCAACAGCGCCCAGGGCGAAGAAATCCTGGCTAGTCTGCGCATCCGCACCCTGCTGAACGCCACCGGTGACGGCGTGGTGGAAAGCTATGTGAAGATTGCCCAGGATGAGGCCCGCAAGCAGGCCACGGAAGAAGCGAAGGCCGCCGGTCTAAAGAGCGGCGATCGCATGGCCGCCATCCGCAATGCGGTGGCCAAGGCGGAGGAAGAGGTCCGTGCCCAGTATGAAAATGCTGAAACGGATTATTCTACCATTGATACAGACGCCCTCTCCGCTGCTGTGGATGATTACCTGGTGGATCTGAAGAATTATGAGGATTGCCGGGCTGCTGCGGAAAAGGCGTATTATGACGCCATGTACCCCGAGGCTTTGGCCAAGGCCGAGGCCGACCGGGATGCCAAGCTGGCCGCCGGTCAGGAGGTGCCAGAAACCCTGACGGTGACGGTGAATATGTCCGGTTTCAAGGCCACGGAAGAAATGCTGGTCCTGGAGGCCAAGGCAGATGAAACCTTTGTGGCGGTGGGCGAGGCACTCAAGGGGATCTATCCCGTATTGGATGACGCCGCCCTCAAAACATTGAAAAAGACCATTTCCAGCGTGGTATACCAGGCGGGCGCCGATTATACCACCCTGTATGACCAGTATATGGCTGCCGGCAGCGGTGCTGCCCTCACCGCCCCTACCACGGCCTTCCTGACCCGGTATGCGGACGATTTGATGTATCTGGGCGTTGGGCTGATCATTGCGGCGCTGACGGTGCTGTTCAGCGAAATGCTGATTGCCAAGCTGGGCATTCCCCGGGTCATCATCGGGCTATTCTTTATCCTGCTGTGCCTGCTGAGCCTGTTCTTTGATCTGTCTTTGGAAGTGCTGCTTTCCAACTCGCTGGTGCGCATGGGCATGAACTCCATTATGGTTCTTGCCATGGTGCCGGGCATCCAGTGCGGTATTTCCCTGAATCTGGGCTTGCCCATCGGTTTGGTGGCGGGTCTGGTAGGCGGTCTGATGACCATCCAGTTCGGCATCCCCGGCTGGCCGGGCTTCCTGTTTGCCATTGCGGTGGGCTGTATCATCGCCATGATCGCCGGCGGCCTGTACGGCATGCTGCTCAACCGCCTCAAGGGCGAGGAAATGGGCGTAACCACGTACGTGGGCTTCTCCATCGTTTCGCTGATGTGTATTGCCTGGCTGGTGCTTCCCTTTACCAGTCTGAAGCTGCGCTGGCCCCTGGGTACCGGCCTGCGCAACACCATTGGCCTGGACAGCAGCAACTTCGAGCATATTCTGGATGATCTGCTGGCCTTTAAGATCGGCGATTTCACGGTGCCCACCGGGTTACTTTTGTTCATGCTGCTGTGCTGCTTCCTGGTATGGCTGTTTGGCCGATCCAAGACGGGCATCGCCATGAAGGCCGTGGGTAACAACCCCCGCTTTGCGGAGGCCACCGGCATCAATGTGAACCGCATGCGCATCATCGGCACCGTGCTATCTACGGTATTGGGCGCTGTGGGTATTCTGGTGTACAGCCAGTCCTACGGCTTTATGCAGCTGTATACCGCTCCTCGGCAGATGGGCTTTGTGGCCGCCTCTGCTATCCTCATTGGCGGCGCCTCCACCAGCCGCTGCAAGGTGAGCCATGTGCTCATCGGTACCTTCCTGTTCCAGGGGGTTCTTACTTTGGGTATGCCGGTAGCCAATGTGTTGGTACCCGGCTCTACCTTCTCTGAAACGCTGCGCATCCTGATTTCCAATGGTATCATCCTGTATGCGCTGACCAAGTCTGGAGGTGCGTCTCGTGGATAATACGATGATCGGGGAAAAGAAAAAATTTGATCTGAAGGCTTCCCTGCGCACCAATGCCGTTACGGTCATGTTTGTGGTGCTGTGCGCCATTTGCATGGGTTTTTCCGGTCAATCGGTGCAGTATGTCATGTACGAAATGTTCTCCCGCCTCAGCCGCAACGCCTTTATTGTGTTGGCGCTGATCATCCCCATTGTGGCGGGCATGGGCATCAACTTTGCCATCACCATCGGCGCCATGGCCGCCCAGATTTCCGTGCTGTGGTGCATTGAATGGAATATTGTGGGCTTGCCGGGCTTCCTGCTGGCCATGGCCATGACGGTGCCTCTGGCGTCCATTTTCGGTTTCCTCATCGGTAAATTGCTGAATAAGATGAAGGGGCAGGAAATGATCGGCGGCCTGATCCTGGGCTATTTCGCCAACGGGCTGTATCAGCTTTTGTTCCTGTTCATTTTCGGCAATCTGATTCCTTTGAAGACGCCTGGTCTGGTGATCAAGGGCTCCACCGGCGTTGCCAATACCATTTCCCTGGATTTGGGGGCCAAGGGCAGCCTGAAGTATGCGCTGGACGGCATTTGGAATCCTTCCTTTGTGGAGGCCATGTATGTGGTGCTGGCCATTGCGGCGCTGCTGGCTGTGCTGCAGATGGCACGCAAGAAGATGAAGACGGAAAAGGCAATGATGGTGATCGGCGGCTGTGTGGCAGGGGCCTGCCTGCTGCAGGTATCCGCGATTACCAGTCTGTTCGGTATGGTGAAGGTGCCTATGATCACCTTCCTGGTGGTGGGCCTGCTGTGCCTGTTCAATACCGCCCTGATGAAGACCCGCCTGGGCCAGCAGTTCCGTGCGGTGGGCCAGAATCGTACGGTGGCCAATGCCTCCGGTATCAATGTGGATCGGGTGCGCCTGATCGCCATCATGATTTCCACGGTGCTGGCGGGTTGGGGTCAGCTGATCTTTGTGCAGAATATGGGCTCCTTCCAGACCTACGGCGCCCATGAGCAGGTGGGCCTGTATGCGGGCGCGGCCATTCTGGTCGGCGGCGCATCCATCCGCAAGGCCACCAACGGCCAGGCTATCCTGGGCTGCATTTTGTTCCATCTGCTGTTCATTGTGGCGCCTCCTGCCGCCAATTCTATTTTCGGCAACTCCGCCATCGGCGAATACTTCCGTGTGTTCATCAGCTACGGCGTTATTGCAATGGCCCTGGTGATGCACGCCTGGAGCGGCATCCAGAAAAAGAAAAAGAAGGACGCCGAAGAATCCAAGAAGGAAGAGGGAAAAATTCCGGCATAATGGGCGGCTGCGGGGAAAAATGTACCTCAAAATGCCCGAAAAACAGGCGAAAAATGCCTGAAAAACACAAAAAAGAAGGCTTTTCGGCCCCAAATACGGGACTGAAAAGCCTTTTTTTGACGATGAAACGGTTGATTCTACCAAGGATGGACGAAAAAAACCAAAGAAAAAAGGCGCTGCAGCAAAGTGCGGCAGGCCTTGATCAATGCACCCACACCCGGTTTTTTTCCGCTACCAGCTGGGTCTTATAATGGCTAGTGATGGTATACTGATAGGCGTCATCCCATATGCCATTAGGGCGCATGGTGCGGTATCCCCGCAGGCGGTAGCAGCGCCGCTCCTGCAGCAGGGGCAGATCCTCCGCCAGCACCAGGGTGAGGGAGCGGATCTGCTGCCGGGTGAGGGGGGGATACCCCAGATCCGTGATGAAAAATGCGCCCAGCATTTCCGGGGGATGAACGGTATAGAAGACGATGCGGTGCCTTTCCACCTGTACTCGATCGATCTGATGGGCCCGGGCGAATTTGACCAGGCGATATAAATCGTAATACATCTGGGAGTTGCGCATGCGATTCATCTGGACCAGCTCCATCTGGCGGCGCTTGCGATCCATCAGCAGCAGCGATATGGACGTGGCCAGCCCGGCGGCGAAAAAAAAGAACGCCCATCCGCTCATCCGCATGCCCTCCCCTCTACAACATATAGTATATTGTAACATTCATTCGCTACTATTTCAACCCCACTTACGGCAATTGCGGAAATTTTCTATTGCGCCATGGGAAGGAATCGATATAAATCCTGATGAATGGAAATAATCGGCGCCGATTTTTCCTCCTTTGCCAGAATTTCCATTGTAAACGCGATGGGAATATGGTATAAGAGGGACGGGAGGGCAGCGGGCCTTCCAGCAAGCATGGGATGGAGGAAACGGAGAAATGAACAGAGCGGCCGGGGTATTGATGCCCCTTTCCAGTCTGCCGTCGAAGCACGGCATCGGCTGTTTTTCCAAGGAAGCATATGATTTTGTGGACTGGCTGCGGGATGCGGGCCAGACTTATTGGCAAATCCTGCCCGTGGGCCCCACGGGATTTGGGGATTCCCCCTATCAATCCTTTTCCACCTTCGCCGGCAATCCCTATTATATCTGCCTGGAAACGCTGGTGGAGGAGGGCGTGCTGACGGAGGATGAGGTGAATGCCGTTTCCTTCGGGGATGATGCGGACAGCGTGGATTACGGCAAGCTTTATCAGGGCCGCTATCCCCTGCTGCGGAAGGCCTATGAGCGCAGCCGGATCAGCGAAAATGCCGATTATCAGCATTTTTTGCATGAAAACGGCTGGTGGCTTTCCGATTATGCCCTGTTCATGGCGGTGAAGAATTTCTTCGGCGGTAAAAACTGGAGTGAATGGCCCCGGGATATTCGCCTGCGCTGGGGCTATGCCCTGGATTATTACCGCCGGGAATTGTATTTTGATATCGAATTCCAGCAGTATATGCAGTTCAAATTTTTCGAGCAGTATCATGCCCTGAAGAAATATGCCAATGAAAAGGGTGTGCAGCTGATCGGCGATCTTCCCATTTATGTGGCCATGGACAGCGCCGATACCTGGAGCCATCCGGAGCTGTTCCGTCTGGATGAGGACAACGTGCCGGAAATGGTGGCCGGCTGCCCGCCGGATGGATTTTCGGCCACCGGTCAATTGTGGGGGAATCCCCTTTATCGCTGGGATTACCACAAGGATACCGATTATCAGTGGTGGGTGACCCGGATGTGGTACGCTTTCCAGCTCTACGATGTTACCCGCATCGATCATTTCCGGGGCTTTGACGAATACTATGCCATCCCCTATGGATCGGAAACTGCCGCTGCCGGCCATTGGGAAAAGGGCCCGGGGCTGCAGCTGTTCCAGAGCATTGAGTATCAATTGGGCAAGCATCCGGTGATTGCTGAGGATCTGGGATATATGACCGATTCGGTGCGCAGATTGGTGAAGGAAAGCGGTTTCCCCGGCATGAAGGTGGTGGAATTTGCCTTTGACGCCCGGGATACGGGGGCTGCAAGCGATTATCTGCCGCACAATTATCCCAAAAACTGCGTGGCCTATACCGGTACCCATGATAATGAAACGCTGGTGAGCTGGCTGAAAACCATCAGCCCCCTGGAGCGGCAGATGGCCCGGGATTACCTGTGCGATCAGCATACGCCCCTGAAACATCTGCACAAATCCTTCATTGCCATGGTGATGCGCTCCGCTGCCCGCACCTGCATCATCCCCATGCAGGATTATCTGGGCCTGGATAACAGCGCCCGGCTGAATCATCCCTCCACCACAGGAAAGAACTGGCGCTGGAGGGTGCGGAAGGAACAGCTCAGCCATGAATTGCAGCAGGAAATCGCCGATGTGACCCGCCGATACGGCCGTTTCCGGTACGCTGAAGGAGAATGATTCCATTTGAAAACCGCCCTTCATGTTTGCGCATGAGGGGCGGCTTGTTTTGATGTGGATTTATTCCGTAACCCCCTGGAAGCCCTTGCCGATGATTTCGGAGGAGGAGGTGATGGTGATGAAGCTGTGGGGGTCGGTGGCGCGGACGAAAAGCTGCAGTCGGATGGCCTGAGAGCGATTGACCACCGTCATGATGATCTGCCGTTTTTCATGGGTGAAGGCCCCTTCACCCTGGGTGATGGTGGCGCTGTGGCCCAACTTATCGGTGATATAGCGGCAGATGGGCTCCGGCGAATCGGTAATGATATGGAATACCTTGCAGGTGCGCAGGTTATCCATCACTGTATCCACCAGCACGGATTTGAGGAACAGCCCGAATAGAGAGAACAGCCCCGTTTCCATCCCAAAGGCAAAACAGGCGCCGATAACTACCACCAGATCCGCCATGGCCAGGCCCATGCCGATGTTCATCCGGGTGTATTTTTTGATCAGCATGGCGATGATATCCGTGCCGCCGGAGGAGGCATGCACGTCAAAGAGGATGGCTGCGCCTACTGCCGGCAGCCCCACCGCAAACAACAGCTCCATCAGGGGCTGGCTGGTCATGGGGGTCTCCATGGGCACGATCTTTTCAAACAGCAGCGTGATCAGGGAATAGGTCAGGCTGGCATATGCCGTGCGCAGGCCGAATTTCTTTCCCAGAAAGGCCAGCCCCACGATCAGCAGCGCCCCGTTCAGGATCAGGTTCATGGTGGCGCTGGATATGCCGGGCGCCCATTGACTCAGCAGGATGGAAATACCGCTGACGCCGCCGGTGGTGAAGTGGTTGGGGAATTTGAAGAAATACACACCTACGGCGGTGAGCAATGTGCCCAGGTTCAATTTCAGGATTTCACGCCACCATTGGGGGGAAAAGCAGGCGTTTTTCTGCTGCATCAGCGCCCAAAACCCCCTTCCAGTAGCCAGCGGCAGCAATCATTGGCCCAGGTGGATACCCGGGAATACACACCGCCCAGTCCCAGGCCGTGATGCCCCCGGGGATAGACGTGCATTTCAAAGGGCACCTTCTGATCCGCCAGCGCCTTGGCCAGCATCAGGCTGTTCTGCACCGCCACGCAATCATCCTCCGCCGTATGCCAGATGAAGGCCGGGGGCGTATCCGGGGTAACCTGCAGCTCATTGGAATAATGGCGGATCAATTCCTCATCCTGCCATTTTTCTCCCAGCAGTGATTTTCTGGATCCCAAATGGGCATATTCCCCAAAGCTGACCACGGCGTAGCAGGGGATAAAGGCGTCGGGCCGGGAGGAATACCGCTCTACCGGGTCGTTGCTTTCGGGATTGCCCTGGTCATAATGCACCGCGGCCGAGCAGCATAAATGCCCGCCGGCGGAAAAGCCCATGATGGCCACCTTATCATATCCCATGCTGCGCACCAGCCGGATGGCCCGGACGGCGTCGCCGTGGGGGGTATCCGGGGCGCAGGGATGCACCCGATACTGTAGCACATAGGCGGCGATGCCCTGCTGATTCAGCATCTGGGCGATGGGCGCCCCCTCATGCTGCGCCCGGTGATTGTATCCGCCCCCGGGGCATACCACAACCGCCCCCCGGGCGCCTGCCACGGGATAGGGATCCAGCCAGGGCTGAGGCTGATCGGCGCAGAGCGGGGTATCCGGCGCTTCATGGGGCCATAAGAGGATCGGTTCTGCCATATTGTGAATCCCCCTGTATTGCTTGATTGGATACCCCTACTTTACACCATTTTTCCGTTTTTCGCAACCGATTTTGAAGCCAATGGATAAAAACGTACCGAATTTGAAAAGTTAAGAATTTTGCAACAAATACGAAACCGGAACGAAACAAATGAAGCTGGAAAAGAATTGCAAATAAATAAATGAATATGATAGAATAATATGAATGTAATGGAGTGGTGAAATGATCCCCATTTCGTTATGGAAAAACGGCCGATAGCCGTAAAACATCAAAGGAGAGAGCATCATGAAGAAAATGTCTCCCAAGCTGCTGGCGCTGGTACTGGCGCTGGTCATGGCGGGCGGCTCCCTCATCGGCGGCACCATCGCCTGGTTCACCGATGAAGTAACCTCCGCTAACAACGTCATCACCTCCGGTACCCTGGACATCACCCTGGAATACAAGGATGCCAACGGTGCCTGGCAGAATGTCGAAGAAATGACCACTCCCCTGTTCAGCTATGACCTGTGGGAACCCGGCTACACCACCTACAAGACCCTGCGTGTTGCCAATGCCGGCTCCCTGGCCCTCAAGTATCAGCTGAGCCTGAACGTCGACGCCGCTGCCGAGGCTGGCAAGGCCAATCTGGCTGACGTAATTGATGTGTACGTTGTGGAAGGCGACGCGCCTGCCGATCGTGCTGCTCTGGCCGCTATGACTCCCGTCGGCACCCTGTCCGAAGTGGCCGTCATGAATCACGGCGCTGACCAGGGTCATCTGCTTTCTAAGGCTGCTGTCGAGGGCACTCTGAATGCTGGCGAAGCTGCCAAGGAATACACCATTGTGCTGAAGATGCAGGAATCTGCCGGTAACGAATACCAGGGCCTGTCCGTGGGCAAGGGTATCTCCGTTGTGCTGGAAGCCACTCAGTACACCTATGAAGAAGACGCTTTCGGCGACGATTATGACGCTGATGCCCAGCTGGCCACCCAGGTTGCCACTGTTGCTGATCTGAAGGCTGCCCTGGCCGAAGGCAAGAACGTTCGTCTGCTGAACGACATGGAACTGAAGGATGATTCTATCGTCATCGCTAATGATGTTGTGCTGGATCTGAATGGCAAGACCCTGTCTGGTGAATCTACTTCTTCTGCCACCTCTTGCCTGCTTAAGGTCAATGCTGGTGCTACTGTCACCCTGAAGAATGGTACTGTTACTTTCGATGCTTCCAAGCCCGATACCGAATGGGAAGCTGGTTTCCCCAGCTACGCCAATGACACCATCAGCTGCAGTGGTACCCTGATTGTGGATGGCGCTACCATCGAAAACAAGACCGCTCCCGGCGGTGCTTCCTATGCTGTGGACTGCTATCCCGGCGCCAACCTGATCGTCAACAGCGGTAAGCTTGATGGTCACGGCAAGAACGCCATTCGTATGTTTGCCAATTCTGCCACTGTGCCCACCAACGTGACCATCAACGGCGGTGAAATTGTGGGTAGCCGTGCCATTTGGGTTCAGCTGCCCAGCAGCAATGCCGCTCAGGTGCCCCCTGTCAATGTGACCGTCAATGGCGGCAAGCTGATCTCCACTGACAGCAAATACAATCTGGCCATCTATTCCTACTCCTACGGCCAAAGCTTTGATAATACTGTCATCACCCTGAACGGCGGCGAATTCTACGGCGATGTGGCTCTCAGCGGCGGTTCCAAGAATGGCGCTGAAAAGCTGACCATCAACCAGGATAACTGCAAGTTCTACGGCAAAGTGTTCTCCTACAATGGGAATGCTACCATCCCCACCGTTACCCCTGAAAGTGGTTATGTCACCGACGATGCTGAACTGGCTGCTGCTCTCGAGGGCGAAGAGGAAACCATCGTGCTGCGTCCCGGCACCTATACCTTCCCCGCTGCCAGCAATTTCAGCGGCAATGAAGTTATCAATGCCAACGGCGCTGTTTTCGAAGGCAATTCTGGTCTTAACATCAAGGGCGCTACTGTGATTGGTGCCACCTTCAACAATAATAGCGGCAATGCTGTTGGGGGAACGATTAACGGCACTTTCAAGGATTGTGAATTCACTGGTTCTAATGCCCTTCGTTACTGCTATGCCGGTGAAACCGTTGTGTTTGAAAACTGCGTGTTCTCCGGTTCCACCTATGGCATTCACTTTGATGGCGGTTCCAATGATGTGGTCTTCAAGAACTGCACCTTCAGCGGCTTCAACGCCATGGGCGGCGCTATCACCAAGCTGACCCTGGATGGCTGCACCTTCAAGGCCAACGGCAAGAGCGGTTACAACGGCATCAACCTGTGGGGCGATACCGATCTGATCAACTGCACCTTCGTGTTTGACGGTACTGCCGGCACTGAATGGGTCGATCTTTGCAACGACAACAAGACCGTTACCTTCACCAACTGCGTTGTATCCAATGGCACCACTGAACGGGCCCTGAACGCGGAAGACGTTGGCGATTACGGTGATGGCAACACGATCACCATCAAGTAATAGTTACAAGTTTCAATCCGGGTTACCATTAGCCCAATAATGAAGCAAACCAAAGAGGGCGCTTCCCGCAAGGGGGCGCTCTTTTTCATGCAAAAAGAGCCTCGGCACAGGGCCGGGGCTCTTGCATGATACATGGGAAGGAGATTTGTACGCGTGGTTATCTTTTGCGCAGGCGGGCTTATTTGGTGGTGAGCAGTTTGCCATAGCCGGGGAAGGGCCAGATGCTCTCCTCCGTGATCATTTCCGCCTGATCAGCCAGCTTCCGCAGGCTTTCCATGGCCTGGAAGATCTGATCCCGGCAATGGCGGGCGCGGATCAAGGGTTTTTCATCCCGGGGCAGGGCGTTCATGCTGTCCTCCAGGGCCCGGGCCTTTTCGCTGATGCCCAGCAGCAGTTCATTCAGCCGCCGCACCAGCCTTTCCTCACAGGAAAGATCCAGATCGGGCAGGAAGGCACGCTTGGCAAGGGCGCTGTCCGCCACCTTCTTGGCGTAGGCCATTACTGCCGGGATGATCTCCTGATTGACCATATCCAGCATGGTATGGCCCTCGATCAACAGGATCTTGCAGTAATTTTCCAGCTGAATTTCGTAACGGCTGTGGATTTCCTCGCCGGTGTATACCCGCTGCCGCTCAAAGAGGGCGATATTGCGGGGCAAAATCAGATAGGGCAGGGCATCCGGCGTAGAGGGCAGGTTCAGCAGGCCGCGCTTTTCCGCCTCCTGCTTCCATTCCTTGGAATAGCTGTTGCCGGAGAAGAGGATGCGTTTGTGCCGGGTGATGGTATCCACCACGATCTGCTCCACCGCCGCCCGCAGGTCATCTGCTTTTTCCAATTCATCTGCGAAATCGGCCAGCACATCCGCAACGGCGGTATTCAGCACCACATTGGCCTCCGAAATAGACATGGCAGAGCCGGGCATGCGGAATTCGAATTTATTGCCGGTGAAGGCCAGGGGAGAGGTGCGATTGCGGTCGGTGGTATCCTTGGGGATGCGGGGCAGGGTTTTCACCCCGATATTCATGGTGGTCTTTTCCCCGGCCACATAAGCATTATGATGCTCCAACGCATCCAGAATCTGCTGCAGCTCATCACCCAGAAAAATGGATACGATGGCGGGGGGCGCTTCATGGGCGCCCAGACGGTGATCGTTTCCGGCGCTGGCCACAGAAATGCGCAGCAAATCCTGATGCAGATCCACAGCCTTGATGACGGCCACCAGGAAGAGCAGGAACTGGGCGTTTTCGGCGGGGGTTTCCCCGGGCTCCAGCAGGTTCATGCCGGTATCGGTGGACATGGACCAGTTGTTGTGCTTACCGGAACCATTCACCCCGGCAAAGGGCTTTTCATGAAGCAGACAGGCAAAGCCATGCTTGGCAGCCACCCGGCGCATGGTTTCCATGGTGAGCTGGTTGTGATCGGTGGCCAGATTGGCGGTGGTGAAGATGGGGGCCAGTTCATGCTGGCAGGGGGCGGCCTCGTTATGCTCGGTTTTTGCGGAAACGCCCAGCTTCCACAATTCTTCATCCACTTCCCGCATGAAAGCAGCTACCCGGGGCTTGAGATTGCCAAAGTAATGATCGTCCAATTCCTGGCCTTTGGGGGGGCGGGCGCCAAGCAATGTGCGGCCGGTATAGATCAAATCCTTCCGCTGATCGTATAGCTCCCGGTCAATGAGGAAATATTCCTGCTCCGGCCCCACGGTAGCGGTGACTTTTTTTACGTCGTGATGGCCAAAGAGGCGCAGGATGCGCTTGGCCTGATGGCTCAGGGCCTGCATGGAGCGCAGGAGAGGGGTTTTCTTATCCAGCGCTTGGCCGCCATAGCCGCAAAAAGCAGTGGGAATACACAGGGTATCCCCTTTGATAAAGGCATAGGAGGTAGGATCCCAGGCGGTGTAGCCCCTGGCCTCAAAGGTGGAGCGCAGGCCGCCGGAGGGGAAGGAGGATGCGTCCGATTCTCCACGTACCAGTTCCTTACCGCTGAATTCCATGATGGCGCCACCGCCCTCGATGGGGGAGAGAAAGGAATCATGCTTTTCAGCGGTGACCCCGGTCATGGGCTGGAACCAGTGGGTATAATGGGTGGCACCCTTTTCCATGGCCCAATCCTTCATGGTATTGGCCACGACGCTTGCCACATCGGCGTTTAGGGTGCGGCCCTCGGCGATGGTGCGGTGCAGCACCTGATAGGTTTCCTTGGGCAGGCGCTGGCGCATTACAGCGTCATTGAATACCAGAGAGCCGAAGGTTTCCTGCAAACTCATAAGATGTCCCCCGATATAATAGACTGATAAATAAAAAATTCGGAATGCGGAATTCGGAATTAAGAATGATTTTTCAGAATTCCTTCTTTCACCACTCATTTGATTGAGCAGCAAAGGAATGAAAAAAACACTGTCAAAATCATAATTCCGCATTCCGCATTCCGAATTGATTCAAGAATTGCTGATAGAATGAAGATGGGATAATCAGATTTTTCTTTCCTTGCCCATGAAGACGATGGCCAGGGTGCCGGGGCCGCAATGGGCGCCGATAACAGGGCCGATGATCTGCAGACGGACGGATTTGATTTCGGGAATGCGCTGAAGCAGCATATCCTTCAGCTTCAAAGCTTCTTCCTCCGCATCGCCGTGGAGCAGGAGCACTTCCTGTTCTTCAGGATTTTCGATATATTCAGCGGTGCGCTCCACAATGGTACGCAGGGCCTTTTTGCGGCCCTGAACCTTTTCGGCAGGATCCATCTTACCGCCCTTGCCCAGGGTGATGATGGGCTTGATATCCAGCATGGTGCCGAAAATGGCGCTGGTGGAGGAGATGCGGCCGCCACGGCGCAGATACTTAAGATCATCCACCGTCAGCCAGGCATGGGCCCGCATCCGGTTATCCAGGATCCACTTTTCCACTTCTTCCATGGCAGCGCCCTGCTCATAGAGCTTGTGGGCGCCCAGGATCAGCAGGGTTTGGGGGCCGGAAATGCTCAGGGTATCCACCACGGTGAATTTGCGGTCGGGATACTTTTCCAGCAGGATGCCCCGGGCCTCCATCACATTATTGATGGTTGCGCTCATCTGAGAGGAGAAGGCCACAAAGAGGATATCCTTTTCTTTGATATAGGGCTCAAAGAATTCCAGATATACTTCCGTGGGCAGCAGGGAGGTGCTGGGGGAAGCGCCGGCGCGCATCTTGGCGAAGAATCCCTTTTCGATACCGGCACGGCCGTTATCATCCAGGTATTCCTTGCCTTCCAGCATATAGGGCATTTGTACAACGGGAATATTTTTTTCGTCAGCGATGGAATAGAGCAGGTCGCTGTCGCTATCGGTAATGAATACATATGTTTGATTCATCAATCTATCTCCCCTCTGAAATCGAATCCGGCGATGCCGTCTCCCTCATTGTAACCTGTTTTGGCGAAAAATGCAATCTTTTTCGCTTTTCTTTGTTTATTCGGGCCGTTTTTTTCTTTATTGCACAGCGGCCATGGCCTGGGTCAGGGCGCTCATGGCGTTTGCCAGGGCGTTATAGGAAGGATTTGTGTTGATCACATTGTTCAGGTTTTCAATGGCATTTTGCAGGGAATAGTACCCGGGATGGGCAGGGGACAATTGATACAGGGAGGATTGAGCCTGGGAAAGCAGCCGCCGGGCGTCGGGCAGCAATTGATTGTCCACCAGGGATTGCTGCATGCTTTGGGCATTCTGATGCAGCCTGCAGGTGTAGCGCTGCACAAGGGCCTGATTGGCCTGCTCATTTTCGGTGATGCGCAGGGTGGCAAATTCGCCCAGATAATCGGCCAGTACGCCGGAATAGGCGCTGTCGGTGTAGGCGTAGAGGGGATGGCCGATGGGCAGGATCACCACGCCCCGGGCGCCGTGGGAGGGGCAATAGGGGGTGGCCAGCAGCCCGGAATCATTGCAGATATCCAGGGCCCTGTGCATCTGGCATTCCACGGTGGGCACATTTTCCCGGGGCCAGTAATCGGTGATCACCCCATAGCCCATGGGATCGGTGCGGCAGGCAGAGGTGGCCAGCTGACCGGACACGGCGCAGGTGCTTACTTTTACCAGCCCGTAATCGGATGCGCTGCCTTCCATGATATCCCGGTTGGACAGCCCCTGATGGATGGGCTGCATGAAAGCCTTCCACAGCTTTGCGGCGCTGTTGCCGCCGGTAGTCTTGGAGGAGAGGGCCTTGTAATTATCGTGGCCGATCCACAAAGAGGCGCAGTACCAGCCGGTGAGGCCGCAGAAGAATACGCCCTTCTGATCGGAATTGGTGCCTGTTTTTCCCGCCACCGTCTGGCCGGATATCTTGGCGGCGGTACCGGTACCGGAGGAGGAATTGACCACGTTTTTCATCATGTCCACCGTCAGATAGGCAGTGGAGGCGCGGAATACCTGGCGGCGGGTCTGATTGGCGTGGCCGTCATAGAGATTGACCATTTCACCCTGTTCATTTTCCTTGAAGATGCCAAGGAAGGTGACGGGGCTTTGGTACACGCCGCCGTTGCCCAACACCCCGAAGGCCACCGCCATTTCAATGGGCGTGATACCGGAGGAACCCAGGGCCAGGCCAAAGGGGGTGCGGTTGATATGCTCTTCTGATACGCCCAATTGCAGCAGGTAATCGGCGCTGCGGTCCACCCCAACAAGATTTTGCAGGGCGTAAGCGGCGGCGGTGTTATCGCTGCGGGTGAGGGCGGTGCGCAGGGTTTCTGGCCCTCGGTAAGAGGCGCCGCCGTAGTTCTGGGGCCAGGAATCCTTGCCATCGCTGCCCCGCCAGCCCTGGATGGGCAGAGGAATATTGTGCAGGATGGTACCCGCCCCAGCGCCCATTTCAATGGCAGGGGCGTAAACGGAAATAGGCTTGATGGAGGAGCCCACCGGCATATTCATATCCGCCGCCCGGTTCAGGGTTTTCCGCTTTTCCGGGGCGGTACGGCTGCCTACAATGGCTTTCAGCTCTCCGGTGCGATAATCCAATACCACGGCCGCCGCCTGGGGCTGGATGATCTCATCATAGGTGCCGTCGGAATTGCGCGCCCGGTAAATCTTATCGGAGGGATCCCGCAGGGAAGGATAGCCGGTATAGTCTTGCAGGGTATTTTCCACAATGGTCTGGATCTCTGTATCCAGGGCCAGGTAGACGTGATAACCGCCGGTACGCAGCTTGTTTTCCATCTTGGTGCGGTTGGCGGATGTGTTTTCCAGGTTTTCCAGCTTCAGCAGCGCCTGCACCACGTCCTTTACCGCATATTCCACATAATGGGCATAAGGATAGAGGGCGCCGGAATCGGGGGAGGCCTTCAGCACCCCGGCGGAGGCGGGATCCAGGGCGGATAGATACTGCTCCTTGGTGATGAACTGATTTTCATACATGCACCGGAGCACATAATCCGTGCGGTCGTTGGTGATTTTTTTATAGTCGGTGGTATCGCTCTGGCGGGTATAGAAATTGCGGCGGGGGTTGTAATAGTAGGGGTTATTGGTCATGCCTGCCAGCATAGCGCATTCGCGGAGGGTCAGATCATTCAGGTTTTCCTTACCGAAATAGCCGTATGCGGCCACCTTCACCCCGTAATAATCTTCCCCCAGATAGATGGTGTTCAGATAAGATTCCAGGATTTCATTCTTGGTGTAGCGGGTTTCCAGCTGCATGGCCAGATAGGCCTCCTGGATTTTCCGTTTGTAGGATTGTTCGGATGACAGCAGGGTGTTTTTGATTAACTGCTGGGTGATGGTGGAGCCGCCCTGCTGGGAGCCGGAAATGAAATTGGTGACGAAGGCGCCGATGATGCGCTTTACGTCCACTCCGTTATGGGTATAGAAACGGGCGTCCTCCACAGCCACAAAGGCATGCTGGAGGGTGAGGGGCATGGTATCGATGGATACCATGATGCGGTTTTCAGTGCCCCGGTATTCGGTGATCAGGCTGCCGTTGGCGTCGTAGATAAAGGATGTCTGGGCCTGATCGTCAATGGCGGCCAGATCCAGCATGGGGGCGGAGTCCATATAGGCCTTGGCGATGCCCACCACTGCACCGATGCCGGATAGGCCCAGCAATAGCACCAGCAGCACCAGCATCCGCAGGGCGTTGACGATTACCGCCAGAATGAAGGAGGGCTTGCGGGTGCGGGGCTTGAAGATGGTGCGTTTGGCCGGCTTTTCTTCCTCCTCCGGTTCATTCACCCAGCTTTCCTCCTGCAGGGGCAGATAGCCGTCCTCAGGGAAGAATTCCTCTTCTTCATAATAGGGCTGCTGATAGGGATAGACGTCCTCCTGATCGTTCAAGGGGGTGTATTCAGCATAAAGCGGGGCGTCCTCCGGCTCGGTGTAAGGAGGCTCTTCCGGCAGGAAAGCCTGGGTGGGCGGTGTGTAGAGGCCGTCCTCTTCCTGCCAGGGGCCGGCATCCTGCGGCAAATCATCTGCGGCGGGTGCGTCAAACAGCCCCTCCTGGGAATCGGCAGGAGCGGAGGAATCATATGGATTGGCAGCGGGGGCCTCAGGCGGCCAGAGCTGGGTGCGTCTTTTTTTCACAAGGGTACCTCCATGGGGGAATGCGGGGGAAATATATTCCCTTTCGTATATTATAGCACGGCAGGCCGGGAAAGTACAGCACTGCATATATCCAACGAAAAAAGCGGCGGAATTTATCCGTATAGAAAAAATGCGCCGCACAAGACAGATACGGCGCAGGAAAAATCATTGACTCAGGGCTTCCAATAACGCGGAAAGATTGCTTCGCATGGTATCCTCATAGGCGGTGAGGCAATCGGGGCCGGTGGCCAGGGGATCCAGGGGATAGACCGGGGCGCCGGTTTCTTGGCTGATGGCCCGGAGGGCGGCGCTGCGGTATTGGGGCTCGGCAAAGAGGGGCGGGTTGCCCGCTTCTCTTACGGTATCCACCACCTGTGCCACCATCCGGGGGGAGAGGGGGGCGTCGGGCTCCATGGCCACAATGGCTGCCACGTGCAGGCCGTAAGCCTTGGCAAAATAGGGGAAGGATTCGTGGAAGGTGACGATAGGCTGCCCCGCAAAAGGTGCCAGGGCGGCTTCCAGTTCGGCGTCCAGGGCAAGCAGCCGGGCGGTATAGGCGGCGGCATTGTCGTTGATCCGGTCCGCCTGATCGGGCAGCGCCAGGGCCAGGGCGGCCCGGATATTTTCTACCATGATCACAGCGTTTTCCGGATCCAGCCAGATATGGGCGTTGTATTCCCCGTGGTCGTGGTCGTGATGGTGGTCGTGATCGTGCTCTTCATCGGCGCAGAGCAGCCCCACCCCCTGAGAGCAATCCACCACCTTCAAATCCGGAAGCTGATCCATGATATCGGGCAGGAAGCCTTCCATCCCCGCTCCATTGATCAGGAAAACATGGGCGCGGGAGAGGGCGCGTATATCGCTGGTCAGCAGCTGATAATCATGCAGGCAGCCGGTGGCCGGGGTGGTCATGGAGGAAAGGGATACCCCCTCCACTTCGTCCAGCACATTCTTTGCCAGAATATAGACGGGATAGAAGGAGGCCACCACTTCGATTTTTTCCTCTCGGGCCAGGCCGGCAACGGGGGGCAGCAGGCACAGGGCCAGCAAAAAGCTAAGCAGTTTTTTCATATATTGATACCTCATCTGAAGATAAAAAAGCTGTATCCGCAGGAACGGATACAGCATAGCAGATTCGTTTTTTTTCGTCAAGTAACCATGGAAAAACTTATTCTTCCATAGCCTGTTCGATGGCGGCGATGCGCTGGCTCAGGGGCGGATGGCTATAGGTCAGCTTTACCACCAGGGGTGAGGGGGCAAGATTGGCGAAATTATCCTTGGATATCTTTTTGAGGCCGCTAATCAGGGCAGGGCCGTAGCCTTCCTTTACCGCCGTGGCGTCCGCCCGGTATTCCGCTTTCCGGGAATGCCAGCAGGTGAACAGATTCATCAGCGGGGAGAGAAGACCCATCACCACATCGGAAAGCAGCAGCATGGCCAGGCCGTAATTTACAGCGGAAAAGCCGAAGGCGGGATAGAGGGCTTCCGTCCGGGCCAGCAGCCACAGCCCCACACCCATCAGCGCGATGGAGAACAGGCTCAGCACCTGACTTTTTTGCACATCCCGGTGCAGCCCGTGGCCCAATTCATGGGCAAAAACGGCGCAGATTTCATCCGGCTCCATCTTCTGCAGCAGGGTATCGTACAGTACGATGGTCTTCATCTTGCCAAAGCCGGTGAAATAGGCGTTGGATTTGGTAGAGCGGCGGGAGGCGTCCATCACCTGGATGGCCCGTACCTTATAGCCGTGCTTTTCCAGCAGGCCGGTAAGCTTGTCCTTCAGTTCCCCTTCTTCCAGGGGGGTGAACTTGTTGAACAGCCGGGCAATAAAGGGATAAAGGAAATTGATGCCCATAAGGATGACGAAGGCAAGGACGGCAAACAGAATCAGCACCCCGTCGCCCATCCCCTGATGCAGGGCTTGGAACAGCCACGTCAGCCCGAAAATCAGCAGCAGGGAAAGAATAAAATTCTTCACCTGATCCAGCAGGAAGGTTTTGCGGCTGGAGCGGTTGAAGCCGAATTTTTCTTCGATGGCAAAGGTATCATAGTATTCCAGAGGCAGCATGAAAAGGGTTTGAGCCAGGTGATAGACGATCAATACGATCAGGGTGGCCAGGGTATCGCTGGCGGTGGCCAGGGCATTGCACACCAGGCTGTATACATTCAGCAGCAGCAGCGCAAAGGCCACCAGGAAAGAAACCAGGGTGGACAGGATGGCCAGGCGGCATTTTTCATGGTTATACTGCTTCCAGCGCCGGTATGTTTCCTGATCGTAGAGATCCTTCACATTTTCAGGGGTGGGGTTTTCGGCGGAGCGATAGTTGAGGATGCTGATGAACAGCTGGAACAGATTCACCAGCGTCAGGCCGATAAGAGCAATCAGATGGAAGGGCATGGGATAACCTCCTTTGTATGGATCATGGATCGGGGGAAGCAACGACGGATATTTCTGCGACGCCCCAGTGGCGGCAGGTCTCCAGGGCGGGGAGGGTGATGATTTCCCCGCTGATGACGATGGGCACAGCCGGAGGACAGGACACGGTGGGGGCAGCGCAGATGCGGCCCAGGGCCTCTTCCACAGGGATGCTTTCCGCCGGGGAGAATACCGCCTCTCGGATGGTCATGGCCCGGGGAAGGGGCAAAATGGGGGGCGGCGCGGCAAGCGGCGGGGGCAGGGGGCTTTCCAGGGCCTGCTCCAGCCGGGAGTAATCCGCTTCGGAATTCTCCGGTGAAAACATCAGCACCACGTGGCTGTCATCTGCAAATTCCCAGGCGATATTCTTTTCGGCCAGCCGCCGGCACAGGGCCGGGCCGTCGGTTTTAATCACCAGCTTGGTTCTTTCCCCGGGAAGAAGGGAAAATCCCTTTTCCATTAATCTTTCCTTGAACTGATCCAGCCGCCGGCAGCAGGCAAGGAGCCTTTGGGGCCAATCCCCGGCAAGGGCGGCATTGGCCATATCCAGGGACTGCAGAATCAGATAAGAGGGGCTGGTGGAGCCGAAAAGGGCCATGGCCCGTTTGGCTTCCTTTTCATAGGGATGCAGGGCGCTTTTTCCAATATGCAGATACGCCCCGCCGGTGAGCACCGGCAGCGTCTTATGGGCGGAGTCGCAGCACAGATCCGCCCCCAGCTCCATGGGATGCTGCCTGCCCGGCAGAAATTTCAGATAGGCCCCATGGGCGTTATCCACCAGCAGGGGCACGTTATTTTCATGGCACACTGCCGAAAGCGCACCGATATCCAGCACTCCCCCCAGATAATCGGGAGAAGTGACATACACGCAAAAGGGCTGTTCATCGCAATTTTCCAGCGCCCTTTTCAGGCCCTCCGCTGTGATGGGACAGGCGCACAGATCGCTTTTCTCTTCCGGATACAACCAGTTAACGTCAAAATCCAATAGCGCCGCTGCATGGAGGAAGGCCTTGTGGGCATTCCTTCCCGCCAGACAGAAGGGCCGCCCCCTGCCGCCATGCTGCTGCAGGGCCAGAAACAGCATGGCTTTGATACACTGGGTGGAGCCTTCCGTAGAATAGAAGGTTGCCCGGGTATCAAAAAGGGCGGAGGCGTTCCTTTCGCTTTCCGCGATGACGCCCGCCGCCTCATAGAGGGCGTCCGCCCCCTGAATTTCGGTGATATCCATGCTTTCGCAGCCCAGGGGGCCCATTCCCTTATGCCCCGGCATATGCAGCCGGGAGGTTTTTTTCTGCTGATAGGCGGCTACGAAATCACGGATGGGAGTATTCATTCCTGATCCTCCAGATTTTCCGCTACCTGCATCATGATGGCGCATTCCATCCGCTTTTTGAACAGCTCACAGCCATGCTCATACACGCCCCGGATGGAGCCGGTGGCATGGAAGGCATTGGCGGCGCAGCCACCGGAGCAATACAGCTTTGCCCAGCATTCCTTGCATTCGGGGCGGGCGTAAGCGTTGACCAGCTTGAATTCGTCCCGGACGGCTTCGTTGGTGACCCCGTCCCAGATATTGCCCAGGGAGAACCTGGGATCGCCCACAAACTGATGGCAGGGGAACAGCTCGCCCCAGGGAGTGACGGCCATGTATTCCGTGCCGGAGCCGCAGCCGGTGATTCGCTTATAGATGCAGGGGCCGGAGGTGAGATCGATCATGTAATGATAGAAGGTGATGGGGTTGCCTTCCTTCTTGCGCTTGATCATTTCCTTGGCCAGAATTTCATATTGCTCAAACAGGATGGGCAGATCTTCTTCCCTGAGGGCTTCCGGATCGCCGGGGGGGCATACCACCGGCTCCATGGAAAGCTCGGTAAAGCCCAGATCCGCCATATGGAAAATATCGTTGGTGAAATCCAGGTTGTGCCGGGTAAAGGTGCCCCGCATATAATAGTCTTTTCCGCCCCGGGCCTCCACCAGCTTTTTGAACTTGGGCACGATGCGGTCATAGCTGCCCCGGCCCTGATAATCCACCCGCAGCCGGTCGTGGATTTCCTTGCGGCCGTCCAGGCTGAGCACCACATTGCTCATTTCCTTATTGGCAAATTCGATCACGTCGTCATCGATGTTCATGCCGTTGGTGGTGAGGGTGAAGCGGAAATTCTTATTGTGGATCTTTTCCTGGGTGCGGGCATAGGCCACCAATTGCTTTACCACATCCCAGTTCATCAGGGGCTCGCCGCCGAAAAAGTCCACTTCC
>SVGR01000026.1 GCA_015056265.1 Clostridiales bacterium | reverse complement strand
ATCGGGCCGGTGAATACCCTGATCGGTTTTATGGAGCAGTTCCAAAATGGCGTCAGCGGCTTTAAGCGGTTTGTGGAAATCATGGATGAACCGGTGGAAGAGGAAGCGGCCGATGCGGTGGAGCTGGAAAATGTGCAGGGCGTGATCGAGTTTAAAAATGTGACCTATGCCTATGATCCTTCCAAGGAAGTGCTGCATGACGTCAATCTGCGTTTGGAAAAGGGCAGGAAGCTGGCGCTGGTGGGTCCCTCCGGCGGAGGAAAGACCACCCTGTGCCATCTGCTTCCCAATTTCTATCATCTGAAGGAAGCGGATGGCTCCATCCTGATTGACGGGAAGGATATCCGTTCCCTGACCCTCAATTCCATCCGCCGGAATATCGGCATCGTGCAGCAGGATGTGTTCCTGTTCGTGGGCACCATTCGGGATAATATCCTTTACGGCCGTCCCGACGCCACCGAGGAAGAAATGATTGAGGCCGCCAAGCGGGCCAATATCCATGATTATGTGATGACCCTGGAAAATGGCTATGATACGGAAATCGGCGAGCGGGGCGTGAAGCTCTCCGGCGGCCAGAAGCAGCGGCTGAGCATCGCCCGGGTATTCCTGAAGGATCCCGCCATCCTGATCCTGGATGAAGCCACCTCCGCCCTGGATAATACCACCGAAGTGCTGATCCAGCAGGCCCTGGACGAGCTGTGCAAGGGCCGCACCACGCTGGTGGTGGCCCATCGCCTGTCCACTATCCGCAATGCCGATGAAATCGCGGTTGTAATGAACGGCCGCATTACCGAGCGGGGCACCCATGAAGAACTGATGGCAAACGGCGGCACCTATATGGAACTCTATGCCCTGCAGTTCCGGGAAAATGATTATTTTGATGCCAATGCCGCCCATGCGCCCATCCTTTCCCTGAATAAGGGTGTGTAACGCCAGAGGAACGAGCAATGAATCAACTGGAAATGATGGAGAAACTCCGTGAAAAGGCGGGGGTAAGCCTGGAGGACGCTAAAGCTGCATTGGAGGCCAGCAAATGGGATCTGTTGGACGCCTATACTTTTTTGCAGCATCAGGGCCGCATCAAGGAGGCGGATGACAGGCAGCGCTGGGCGGATACCCTGCAGAGAATTGCCGAAAGTGATTTCGGACAGGGTGTTCAGCGAATCTGGAAATTCCTGCGGATGTTGGTGCGCAAGGGAAATGTACATGCCTTTGTGATCAGCAACCGGAAGCGGGAAGAAATGATGGCCATGCCGGTGACGGTGCTGGCGCTGCTGATGATTGGTTTCTGGCCCTGGGGATGGGTGGCGTTGATTGCCGGGCTGTTCCTGGGCGGGCGATATGCTTTCCGGGGCCCCGATATGGGAAAACGGGTCAATGACGCCATGGATAAGGCGGCGGATATGGCCCAGGGCCTTGACGAAAAGAAGAAAGAATAACCTATGTAAAAACGGGAGCAGTTGATAAAAACTGTTCCCGTCTTTTACGATAATAGGGATGCGAGGGGCGGATTAGTCATCCATGCCTTCATCGGCGCAGGCAACGGATACGATGGGGGAATCGGAGCGCAGCTGATACCCCAGTACAGTTTGCAGATTCACATGCTCAATGGAATGGAAAATGTTGCCGAACACCCCAGGGGTTTCCGCCTCCAGACGGGCCAGCAGATCCTTTACCTGCTTGCGCTTGCCCCCATCCTCGCTTTGCGTTACCTTGCAGGCACAGCGCAGGGTATCCAGTCCCATATGCCGCTGCCAATCGATAATGTCTTTTTCCCGGATCAGGTACAAGGGACGGATCAATTCCATGCCCTCGAAATTCTTGGATTTCAGTTTGGGCATCATGGTTTTGTATTCCCCGCCGTAAAAAAGGCTGAGCAGAATGGTTTCCACCGCGTCATCCAGATGATGCCCCAGGGCGATCTTATTGCAGCCCAGCTTTTTGGCCTCTTTATACAGGTATCCCCTGCGCATGGAAGCGCAGACATGGCAGGCGCCCCGGGGCACCGATTCTACTGCTTCGAATATGGGGCTGTCAAATACATTCAGCTGAAAGCCCAGCTTTTCTGCGTTCTCGATCATTCGCTGACGGTTATCCGGGGTATAACCGGGATCCATGGAAAGATAAGATACTTTGAAGGGCACGTCGCTGTATTTGGCCAGCTCACGCAGGCATACCGCCAGGGCCAGGCTATCCTTGCCCCCGGAAATGCAGGCGGCCACATGATCCCCGGGCTGAATGAGATCATAGCTGCGCACGGCGGATAGGAATTTCCGCCAGATGGGTTTTCGAAAATCCCGCTGAATGCTGCGGGAGGCCATGATCTCAGCCTGATTGGGCTTATTATCCAAATTCATCTTCCTTTTCGTCTTTTTTCTTCTGCATCTCAAGCCATTCTGCGGCATCCATACCGCCAATGGAAAGGAATCGGATCTGATGCCAGAACGATTGCAGGGATTGACCGTCAAAAACCGGAGCACAGAGCATTTCATCAGCCGTATTAAAACTGAATTCTCCATGACCGTCTGAGCTTAGGCCCATCCAATAGGGCTTTTCATAAACTTTTTTGTGCCAACTGCCCTGCCAAAATTCCATGGATTCTGCCAGATAGCCCATCCAGCAATGCCGGTATTTGGCGTTGCCCTGAAGATAAAACGCTGTTTCATTGGCATCCCATGGTTGGGTAAGCAGGATATGGGCATAGAATGAAAAATCAATGGCGATTCCTCTCATATCCAATCACCTCGCTTTGATTATAGCATGGGACGATTGAAATGAGAAGGGATTCGTGGTAAAATCCTCATGTATTCATTCAAGGAGGTCCATTTTCATGTTTGTTCAAATCCAGCAGATCGCCAGGGAGGCGGGGGATATGATCCTGAATGCGCATAATGCCCCTACCCACCAGAAGGAAGGGCATTTTAATTTTGTCACCGATACCGATGTGGCGGTGCAGGAATATCTGAAAAAGGAATTGCTGGCTCTGATGCCAGAGGCGAAATTTTTTGCTGAGGAACAAGAAAACGAATCCCTTACCGATGCGCCCACCTTTGTGGTGGATCCCATCGACGGCACGCTGAATTTTATGAGGGGGAGAAATATGTCCGCCATTTCCATTGGGCTGCTGGAAAAAAAGCGGCCCATCCTGGGCGTGATCTATCAGCCCTATGCCGATGAAATGTATACGGCTGCCCTGGGCGGCGGGGCATTTTGCAATGGGAAGCCCATCCATGTGGCCGACACTCCCTTTGAAAATGCCATGATTGCCATCGGTACCTCCCCCTATGATGCAGAACTTGCGAAAAAAACTATGAAAGCCGCCGGACAATTCCTGCTGCAGGCAGGGGATCTGAGGCGCACAGGCTCTGCCGCGGTGGATTTTGCCGATCTGGCCTGTGGACGGGCGGATGTGTTTTTTGAATTGCGACTGCGGCCATGGGACGTGGCAGCGGGGGCGCTGATTGTGACGGAAGCGGGGGGCGAATTCTATTCTCTGGGCCACGACACCCCCTATTTTGACGGGCCCTGCGGTATTTTGGCCTGCATTCCCGGCTGCAAAGAGAAGGCTATGGCCATTCTTTCGGAGGTGCTGGCGTGAAAACCCGTTCATCCGCTCATGTGCATACTCCCTACTGTGATGGGAAAACCCCTGCCGGGGAAATGGTCCGGAGGGCCCTGTCGCTGGGCTTTGTCAGCCTGGGCTTTTCCTCCCATGCGCCCCAGCCCTTTGATTTTTCCTATTCCATGGCAGCTGAAAATGAAGCTGCCTACCGGAAAGAGATTCTGGATCTGAAAGCCCAGTATGCGGGGAAAATGGCTATTTATCTGGGGCTGGAAAGGGACGGCTTTTCCAATGCCTCTACGGAAGGCTATGATTATTACATCGCTTCCGTCCACTATTTCCCCATGCCCGAGGGCTTTGCCGCAGTGGACGGCCCTGCAGAGGCTCTTCAGCGTTATGTGGAGGATTGGTGCGGCGGGGATGGGCTGGAAATGGCTCGGCGATATTACGGGCAGCTCAAAGAATATGCGGATGAAAGCCATCCGCCTATTATAGGGCATTTTGATCTGATCAGGAAGAATAATGCCAAGCTGCATCTTTTTGATGAAGAAAGCCCCGCCTATCAAAAAATTGCCCTTGACTGCCTGGAAAGTATCCGGAAAGCCGATCCTATTTTGGAGATTAACACCGGGGCGATTGCCCGGGGGTATCTGACTTCTCCTTATCCCGCGCCTTTTCTGCTCTCTGCATGGGGGGAAATGGGAGGACGAATCATGCTCAATTCCGATTGCCACGATGCAAAATATCTGGACTGCGGATACGGGGAAGCGGAGAGGCTGCTGAAGGATTTGGGCTATGATCGTGCCTGGCGATTGGGCAAAAGGGAGCTTTTTGAAACCTACGATTTGTAAAGAAAAAGGGTTTTCAGTATCAGTGTGTACTGAAAACCCTGATTTTTTCAATTTTCCCCATCCTCCAGGAATTTGAACAGCTTGCGTTTTACCCGCTGCAGGGCGTTATCGATGGATTTGACATGCCGACCCAGCATTTCGGAAATTTCCTGATAGGTTTTTCCGTCCAGGAAAGCGGAGAGCACCTGACGCTCCAGATCGGAGAGGATTTCGTTGATCTGCTTCTGGATGCGGGAGAGATCCTCCTGGCTGATGTAGAGATCCTCTGGATTGGTGACCCGCCCCTCGATCACGTCCAGCAGTGTCCGATCCGATTCCTCATCGTAGAGGGGCTTGTTGAGGGAAACGTAGCTGTTCAGCGGCACATGCTTTTGGCGGGTGGCGGCCTTGATGGCGGTGATGATCTGGCGCTTTACGCACAGCTCCGCAAAAGAACGAAAGGACGCCAGCCGATCGGGCTGAAAATCCCGGATGGATTTATACAGGCCAATCATGCCCTCCTGCACGATATCCTCATGATCGGCGCCGATGAGGAAATAACTGCGGGCCTTGGAGCGCACAAAATTTTTATATTTGTTCAGCAAATAGGCCAGCGCCTGGCCGTCGCCCTGCTGGGCCAGCACCACCACATCCTCATCCTGCATGGATTGGAAGTGATCGTTTTCCCGCTGTTCGTCGGTCATCATCATGGGGGAGTCAGGCATGGAGAACCTCCAGGGAGATAATTATTTCCGGCTTGCCAGCGCAGCATACATCAGCACGCCTGCGGCCACGGAAGCATTCAGGGAACCCACGCCGCCCTTCATGGGCAGGGACACCCGGTGATCGCAGGTATCCAGCACCAGGCGGCTGACGCCCTCGCCCTCGGCGCCGATGATCAGGCCCATAGGGCCGGAGAAATTGACGGACAGATAATCATCGCCCACCATATCGGCGGCATAGAGCCAAATGCCCTGATTCTTGAGCATTTCCAGGGTGCGAGTGAGATTGGTGACCCGGGCCACCTTCACCGTTTCAATGGCGCCGGCGGAGGCCTTAACGGCAGAGGGGGTGAGGCCCACTGCCCGGCGTTCGGGAACGATCACGCCGTGTGCGCCCACGCAGGCGGCGGTGCGGATGATGGCGCCCAGATTCTGAGGATCGGTGACACCGTCCAGAATCACCAGGAAGGGATCCTCGCCCTTTTCCTTCGCTTCTTCCAGCATATCCTCCACATCGTAATACCGATAGGCGGAGGCGAAGGCCAGCATGCCCTGATGATTGCGGGTGATTTCATCCAGACGGCTGCGTTCCACCGTCTGCACGGGGATATGGCGTTCACGGGCCATGGCCACAATTTCCTTGGCGGTGCCGGATAGATCGCCCTTGGCTACCAGCAGCTTTTCAATATCCCGGCCGGATTTGATGGCTTCCCGAATGGGGTTGCGGCCGGAGAGCAGATTTTCCGGGGGCTGATAGGTATCCTCCTGCTGGAAAGCGGGCCGAAGGGCGGGCTTTTCCGTCCGGGGGGCGGGGGCATGGGACTTTTCAGCCTTTTGGAAAGGCTTATCCTGATGAGGCTTTTCGGGGCGGGCTTTATAGCCGCCCTTATTGTTGAAATCCTTATTATAGGACTTATTACCGGCCTTCTGATCCTCCCGGCGCTGTTCATCGGATTTACCGGTGGCGCGGCGATAACGGGTTCCTTCTTCTTCCCATTTGCTGGAAGAACGGAGATGATCGGCCTTGGTCATTTTCTTTTGATTGAAATCTTTATAAAAAGCCATAAGGGTATCCTCTTTCTTTATTTCATATTACGGAAATATTCCCGCATTTCTTTGCTTTTTCCGCAGCTTTTTGCACCTTCCGGGCAGGGACCCGAAACGCAGCCGGGGCCCGCAGATTCAAAAATCACGGGGGAAACCTGCTTGCAGAGCCGCAGCATTTCCCGGGCCATGGCACGGATCTCCCACTGGGCGCGGCTGCAGCAGCGCAGGGAAAAGAAATGCAGTAGCTCTCGGGCGTTCATGGTCATGGTAATATGGGTTTCGCAGGCGTTGGGCAGCACGAACCGGGCGTCCTCATTGCTGCCTTCTCCCTTTCCCAGGCGTTCCTGCCATTGCTGATACCAGGTATGCATCTGGGCCATCTGGGATTCAAATTCCTGCACGGATTCTTCTCCCAGATCCCGGATGCGATCCGGGATGATGTATTGAAATCCTTCGGCCAGGGATACATACCGCTGGCTTTGTACGGAAAAGCTGGCGATGCGGTGACGGGTCACCTGGGCCAGCAGCGCCCGCGATACCCCTTCAATGGAAAAGGTAAAGGAGGCGTGCTCCAATACAGATAAATGACCGGAAGCAATGACCCGGCGAAGGAAATCCTGCTGATCCTTTTCGGCAACCAGCTGCTGCAGGCGGTCCATATCCAGGGCGGAATAGCAGGTGCGGGCTGCCAGGGCGCAGGTTTTTTCCGGATCGGGCGTATGGGCGATCAGTTGTACCTTCAATCGTGCGGCGGGCATGAGTTTTCCTCCCCGTAAAGATAATGGGCCAATGCTGTCAGCCGGGAAAAATTCCCCGTCAGATACAGATATCCCAGCAGCGTTTCCAGTCCGGTTGCCGCGGCATATTCCTGAGTGGAGGCGGATTTGGGCGCACTGTGGCGGGCATGGGCGTTGCGGCCCCGTTTAACGATGGCGGTTTCTTCTTCTGAAAGGATTTCCATACAGGCCTGCAGGGCCTTTGCCTGGGATGCGGCGTTCACCGCCCGGGTGGCGGAAACGTGCATATCCTTTACTTTCAAATTATCCCCGATCAGCTTTACCCGCACCAGCAGGGAATGAACGCTGTCCCCGACATAGGCCAGCTGCAGAGGGGAAAGCATCCGCGCTTCCTCCGGGGAAAGCGCAGGAAAGAGCAGCGTCATTTCGCTCATTTGAGGGCAGTTTTGCTATAAGCAGAGGGACTCATCCCCACGATATTTTTGAATGTTTTGGAGAAGTGGTAAGGATCGTTCATGCCCACTTCGATACCGGCCTGGCGCACGGTGCAGCCTTCCTTCAGCAGCGTCTTGGCCCGCTCCATTTTGCAGAAGAGCTGATAGCTCTGGGGGGGCATGCCCACTTCGGATACAAAGCGCTTACGGAAGGTTTCCACGGGCATACGGGAAAGGGCGGCCATATCGGCCAGGGAGAAGCTATCCCGATATTGATTCTTTCGCATAGCGTCCACTACTTTGGCGATTTCATGGGAGAGCACGGCGTCCATGGCAACGGGCTGGCCGGAATGGGAGGCCAGCATGGCCCACAAAAGCTGCTGCAGCTGGGCGCTGGAAGCATCCTCAGCGGCGGCAACACGGACGGTGGCCTGCACAATGTGCTTGGCAAGATTCAGCTGGCTGGGCAGCGCGCCCTGTTTCATGATGCGATGGGGAAGGGCGCCCATCCGCTGCAGGAAAGCGCCGGACAGGGCGCCGCCGACCATCATCCACAGCACCCGGGCTTCCTGATGCACATCCAGCACCACATCCTGGCTTCCGGGGGGCAGCATGCAGCAATCGCCTGCGCGCAGATTGAGGGATACATCGGCATTTTCCAGCACCAGGCCGCCGCCTTCCACGGCCAGCCACAGCCAATGCTCCATGGCCTTCAGGCCATGATTGCCGCTCTGCAGCATGGCGGAGCCGGAAGCAGCAATATAAACACCGCTGGCACCGGCAAGGGCGTCAGGGGTATGAGAACCCTCCACAACGAGGGCGGGCATATCGGATTGATCCATTTTCGCTTGGAACAAAAGGGAATCAGCCATGTCATTTTCCTCCATTTCCTCAGTACTACTCTATTTTACATGCCAAATCATACATTGTCAATACGGGGAACCGGAAATTACAAAATTTCAATGACTGGATTGCTTGTGAATGCAGAAATGGAAAATTCTTTGAAAAAATGAAACAAAACGGCTTTATCATACGTCTATATATATGAATCCGACGGATTCGATTCTGAAAACAGAGGGATACGACAATGAAGAAAATACTGGTGTGGCTGATGGTATTATGTTCCTTATGTACGGTGGCCCTGGGGGCTGAAAATGCATTGACTGTTTCCTTTTCCGGCCCTGCTGTGCTGGAGGCGGGGGACAGCGCAAGCGTGCTGAAAACCAAGATTTCCGCCACCAATAGCGGAAAAATCGTCTATACGCTCACGGATATGGCAAGCAAGCAGGTGATCTATACTGAAACCCGGGAAAATGTACAGCCGGGGGACACGCTTTCCTGGAAGGCGCCCTACGATGACGGGGGGCTTACTGCAGCCAAGCCGGTTAAGCGGGTGAAGGCCGCCTTTGAAATGGACGGAAAAACCTATACCTATAGTTTTTATTACCGCTATGAAAAGAGCGGAAAAACGGTGAAAATTCATGTGGAAAGGGCAACCTGGTATCCCAATAATACCGCATGCAGTTTCGGCCCCCAGTTCAGGGAGGTACGCCCTTCCCTCACCGACAAATGGTACATGTTTACGCCCATCGATCTTTCCATCCAGGGACGCCAGGAATTTGAATATGCCGCCGGCAATCTCTACATCATCGGCAAGGTATATGTGGACGTATTTGGGGACAGCGTGACCGTAAGCTATGAAAACTTTTATGCCCAAGGGGGCGGTAATACCGAAACCAAGGAAGAATTCTTCACCTTCTTCCCTGATCTTGCAAGCGTTACCGATGTGAATCCAGAAACCATGGGGGTGGAAAGCTTCACATTCGGCCAGCCCCTGAGCATTGAAAAGGATCTGAAGGGGGATACCAATGTACTCCTGTTTGTGCGCAATAAAGTGACCTATGCGGATTATGTAACCAACAGCGCAAAGCTTACCCGATTCTGGATCAATCATCCCGATCGGGTGGAAATCAGGGAAGAGATGCTTGCTCTGATGGACTAAAGGGTGTATGATGGGAAGGGCATATGGCATGCCCTTCCCTTTTTTGTGTGAAGGAGGATCATCAATTGCGCATCCTGGAGCATATTATTCTGCCCACTCAGGCAGGCCGGACGGTAAAATCCATCGCCCGGGCAGAAATGCACCTATCCAGTACCCAGTTTAGAAGCCTGAAATTCCAGGGGGCGGTGCTTGTGGATGGAAAAATAGCCCGGGCAGATGAACGGCTGCAGCCGGGGCAGAAGGTGACGCTGATTCTAAAGGATCAAGGAACGCTGCCGGCGCCGTTTGACCTGCCCCTATCCATCCCCTATCAGGATAGAGATTATTTCATTGTGGATAAGCCGGCACCCCTGCCCAGTCTCTGCTCCGCCCATCAGCAGGGGGGCACCCTGGAAAACGCCCTGTATTCCCATCTTGGCTGCCCGGAGGATTATGTATACCGGCCGGTGAACCGGCTGGATAAGGGAACCAGCGGGCTGATGGCGGTGGCAAGGAACGCCCACGCCCAGCAGCTATTGCAGAAGATGCTGCACACGGAAGGATTTGTCCGGGAGTATCTGGCGGTATGCGAAGGGGAAGTGGACGATGCGGCAGGAGTAATTGATCTGCCCATTCTGGAGCCGGAAACGGGTATTAAACGGCGCATTGATCCTGCCGGCCGCCCCGCCTGCACCCATTACCGGGTAGAGGAAATCCGGAATGGAAAAACGCTGCTGCGGCTGAGGCTGGAAACGGGCCGTACCCATCAGATCCGGGTGCATCTGGCCCATCTTGGCCATCCCATCTGCGGGGATTATCTCTATGGCAGAGAGGATGAGCGGCTCTGCGGCCGGTTTGCGCTGCATTCCTGTTTCATCCGTTTTCTTCATCCCATTACGGAATGTGAAGTGACTGTAAATTCTCCCCTTCCCGATGAAATCCGGACCCTTTTCATTTGACATCCTTTAACAAAACATATATAATTATAATGTATATTTATTTTGAGGAGGACGCCTGTGAAACGACTGCTGTTGATTGCGGCGGCGCTGTTGATGCTGTGTGGCTGCGCTGCAGGGGAAGATACGCTGCGCGGATACGAAAAGGGTAAGGGGTACCAGTATGTGCTGTTGGGAGAATATCCTTATGAAAAGGACGGCACTGCGGCGCCCGTTCTTTGGCGTATCCTGGATGTGGAGGATGGAAAGGCCCTGCTGCTCACCGAATACGTGATCGATACCCAGCAGGCCATCTTCGAAACCGATCAGAAAGTGATCGAAAAGCGCACCTATCGCCGTATCAATCATTATGAGGAAAGCGATATCTGCCCCTGGCTGGATACGGAAATGGTGGATCGGCTCTTTGGTCAGGATCCGATTGTCAACGCCCTCATTAAGGAAAACGGCAGCCGGGTTTTCATCCTCACCAGCGAGCAGTTCCTTACCACCAAATACGGCTTTTCCGCCAATATGTGGAACGAGCAGAAATCCCGTCAGGCCCAGGGAACGCCCTATGCCATCAAGCAGCGCAATCTGTATCAGGACAGCAGCGGCTGCGTTTCCTATTGGGCGGCCACCATCAAGGATCCCAAGGATTACAAACTGCAGCTGGTGGGCTATAACGGCCATCTCAGCTGGGGCGCCTATACCCGGGTGAATGTGGGGCTGCGGCTTTCTGTGCGGATGGATCTGTCCATGCTTACTGTAGACGGGGGAGAGGGAACCAAAAAGGATCCTTTCCGGTTTGTCTATGCGGGGGAAGTGCCCGCCGCAGCGGAAGTGACGGTGGCGGAGGTGCTCCCACAGGCCACGGCCATGCCGGAAAATGTGAATACCGATCCGGCGGAAACCATTGCCCCTGTTGAAACGGAAGCGGTCGCCCCCGCCCCGGAAACGGAGGAGGCATCCGCTTATGCCCTCGAAAAGGGGGAAATCCTGATCTCCTTTGTGGGCGATTGCTCCATCGGGGATTCGGAGCAGTATACCGGCGCCTCTTCCTCCTATCATACGACGGTGGATGAAAAGGGATATGAATGGCCTTTCTCATTGGTAAAGGATTATCTGCTTCAGGACGATTTGACGGTGGCCAATCTGGAAGTGGTGTTCACCAACCGAAAAAAGCATACCGAAAAGCAATACAATCTGGTGGCCGATCCTGATCATGTGCAGATCCTGATTGACGGCGGCATTGATATGGTCAATACCGTCAACAATCACTGCATGGATTTCATGCAGACCGGCTATCAGGATTCCATTGATACTCTGGACGAGGCGGGTATTGCCCGGTTCGGCACTGTCTATCCCGGGCAGAAGCATGGCTATGACGATCTGGGCGTGCAGCAGGTGGGAGATATTAAGATCGGCTTTATCGGCTTTACCTATCCCCAGGACAGCGACCAGAAGAAAATCGCTTCCCGAATCAAAAAACTCAAGGAAGAACAGAACTGCGATCTGGTGGTGGTGAGCCTCCACTGGGGCCGGGAAACCCATATGACCCCGGAAGCATGGCAGGTGGCCTATGCCAAAAAGGTGATCGACGCCGGGGCCGATCTGATCTGGGGGCATCATCCCCATGTGATCCAGCCCATACATTTTTACAAGGGCAAGCCCATCCTCTACAGCACCGGCAATTTTACCTTCGGCACCATGAGCAAGGTGGATCCCTCCACCGGTATCTTCCAATTCACTTATGAAAAGACGGATGGGACGGTGCAGCTGAAGAAGCTGCAGGTGATTCCCTGCGAAACCCAGGGAAGCCCCGATTACCGGCCTTTTGAACTGACAGAGGAAGAAGAACGACAGGCGGTATTCAAGGAACTGGTGCTGAAAAAGACCTATTCCAAGTGTGTCAATCCTCCGGATTCCTTCCTGGAAACGGGAATTATCAATTTTGAAAACGGCGAAATGCTGCCCTGAGGCAGAAAAGGAGCATAACCATGAAAAAATCGCTGCGCGTAATTGCCATTGCCCTGATGCTGATCAGCTTGCTGTTGCTGGTTCCTTCCGGGATCAATACGGCCCAGGCGGAAATAATCGAATACAAGCTTACTGAAAAGAAGGGCGTGAAGCTGCAGGCGGACGGCTATCTTTACGAAGAAGGCGAAAAAGATCCCTATGCCTATGAGGATCCTTCCATTTCCATCAGGATTGAAAAGGGCCGCATCTATGAAACCAATTATGTGGCTGCCCGGGTGAAAATCGCCAACGCCACCCAAATCCGTTCCATGATGGCCTCCAGCTATTATTCCCCCTCCACTTTGATGGGCACCTCCATTGCAAAATCCGTCAATGCCGCCCTGGCTATTAACGGGGATTATTTTCCCGCCCGTAAAGGGAAGATCTATGTGGCCCGGCAAGGCAAGGAATACAGCAATATGTGCAACGGCGAATATGATGTATTGGTGATTGACAGCGAAGGAGACCTGCATATCATCGAAAAGCCTGTTTTTAAGAAACAGAACGGGAAAGTAGTTCAGGATGATATGGGGGATTTCAAAGCGAAGCTGGAAGCGGAGGACCGCACCATTGTGAATGGATTTACATTCGGCCCCGGTCTTGTGATCAACGGCGTCCGGCAGACGGGATATGTGGATCATGATAATGCCGCGCTCACTTCCGCCCAGCGGATGTGCCTGGCCCAGGTGGGGCCCCTGGAATACCTGTGCATCGTCTCTGAAGGCCCGGAAGATCCCGGATCCGTTGGCTTGACGCTGGAACAGTTTTCGGAATTGGTGGCCTCCTTTGAAGGGGTGCAGAACGCCTATAATCTGGATGGCGGCTCCTCCTCCACCATGGTGTTCAAGACGGGCGGGCATAATTTTGATAAAATCAATTCTCCCAATAATCCCAAGCGCCGTCCCCTCTATGATATCATCTATTTCGCCAGTGCTTACCAGCCTGATTAAAGGAGCAATCTTCCATGGAACTGAAATATGTGCTTTTTTCCGTTTTCGATCGTCCTGTTACCCTGTTTGCTGTGTGCGTGATGCTGGCGGTGGCTGCGGGGCTTTTCCTGATTCATCGGGAGCAGAAAAAAAGCGGGATGAAGGCCGAGACCACGGAGGTTTTTGCGCTGCTGGCTCTTCCTCTGGGCTTGCTGTGCGGACGGATTGCCTATTGCCTGTGTAATTTCCGGATTTATCTGTATGAAATGGGGATTGCCCGGGTGCTGCATCTGTGGGACGGGGGATACGCCTTGCTGGGTATCGCCCTGGGCGTGGCCCTGGCCGGCTTTATGACGGCAAAGATTACCCGGCAATCTGCCGGTAAAGTGCTGGATATGATCGCAGCGCCTGCCGCCCTGATGATCGCCCTGTGCCGGTTTGCGGAACTGACCAGCGGGCAGGGGATGAGCCAGGAGGAAGTGACTGCTTCCTTTTTCCAGCGGTTCCCCTTCGCTGTATTTGATGGATATTGGGAAATCTGGTTCTGGGCCGTCTTTGTGCTGGAGGGAGTTGCGGCGTGGATCATTGCGCTGATCCTGCAGAGCAAGCGCCTTCCCAAGGCGCCTGGCAGCAAGGCCAAAATGCTGGTGATTCTGCTGTGCTGCTCTCAGATGTTCCTGGAGATGCTGCGCCAGGACGCCCTGGTGCTGGATCCCTGGTTTATCCGGATTACCCAGGTGGGCGCTATGGCAGCGTTGGTGGTTCTGATGCTGGTTTCTTTCTTCCAGTGGAAAAAGGCGGAGGCGGCTGATCGGATGCCCGCTCTTTGGATGGGGCTGCATTGGATTGCTACGCTTATTTGCGCCGGGGTTAATGTGTGGATGCAGTTTGCGGTGCAGAAATCTGCCGATCTGCCTGTGTGGGCTTGCTATGTGATTATGGCCATTACTTGTGTGGGCATCGGTGTGCTTGCGTATCGTGTGATGTTCCGATATAAATTGGACAAGAAATCATAATTTGAAGACAAAAAAGCCTGACCAGAGAAAATGCTGGTCAGGCTTTTTGAATTAATCTTATTTTCTGGCGACGCCGGTTTCCCTGGCGGCTTGTGCCACCGCAGCGGCCACGGCAGGGCCTACGCGCTTGTCAAAGGCTTTGGGCAGGATGTAATCGGGGGAAAGTTCCTCATCGCTGACAAGCCCTGCAATGGCGCAGGAAGCGGCCATCTTCATGGCATCATTGATATCGCGGGCCTGCACATCCAGCGCCCCCCGGAAGATACCGGGGAAGGCCAATACATTGTTGATCTGGTTATAATAATCGCTGCGGCCGGTGCCCACTACTTTTGCCCCGGCTTCCTTGGCCAGCTCAGGGAAGATTTCCGGGGTGGGGTTGGCCATGGGGAAGACACAGGCATTTTCCGCCATAGAGGCCACCATTTCCTTGGTCACAATGCCGGGAGCGGAAACGCCGATGAACACATCAGCGCCCCGCATGGCGTTGGAAAGCGTGCCCTGCAGATGATCCCGGTTGGTGATACGGCTCATCTCCTCATGGACAGGATTCAGGCCTTCCATGCCTTCACAAATGATGCCGAACCGATCCACCAGAATCAGATGCTGAACCCCCAGCCTCATGATGTGCTTTGCAATGGAAATGCCTGCGGCGCCGGCGCCGTTGATGACGACTTTCACTTCACCGATTTTTTTGTGAACCACCCGAAGGGCGTTGATCAGCGCCGCCGCTACCACGATGGCGGTGCCGTGTTGATCATCATGGAATACGGGGATATCACAAATCTCTTTCAGCTTCTTTTCGATTTCAAAGCAACGGGGGGCGGAGATATCCTCCAGATTGATGCCGCCGAAGCTGCCGGAAATCAGATAAATGGTACGCACCAGTTCATCCACATCCTTGGAACGGATGCACAGGGGGAAGGCGTCCACATCGGCAAATTCCTTGAACAGGCAGCATTTGCCCTCCATCACCGGCATGCCAGCCTCCGGGCCGATATCCCCAAGGCCCAGCACGGCGGTGCCGTCGGTGATGACGGCCACCATGTTTCTGCGCCGGGTTAATTCCCAGGATTTTTGATAGTCTTTCTGTATTTCCAGGCAGGGCTGGGCCACGCCGGGGGTATAGGCCAGGGAAAGCTCCTGAGAATTGGTGACGGGAGCGCGGGAAACTATTTCGATTTTTCCCTCCCATTCATAATGCTTTTTCAAGGCTTCGGCTTTGATATCCATATTATTTGCTCCTTGATCTTGGAAATGAGAATGAATTTTGAATGAATTATTGAGCACGGGTGCAGCGTAAAGCGAACATCGCATGACGCATCCTGCACGGGGATGGAAGGGTGCGCGTCATCTGTTCGACAAATTGGAATTTGACGCGCTGAAAAAGAAACATCAACTTCTAAACGGCTTATTAAAAGAACCTATCTCAATCAAATTTCCCTCGGGGTCTGCAATGTAACAAGTTCTTTGTCCCCAGGGTTCTGTTGTTGGCTCCAATATAGAACGTGCGCCCTTCTCAATAATCTTGGCATATTCCAAGTCTACTTCATCAAAAGTATCAACATATAGGGCAATTTCAAAATGTCCGTTGAATCCCTTGAGGTATTCATACTTTCTGCTCGTCATTTTCTCAAAGTTCTTCCGTTCATAGAGCATAAAAAGCGTACCATCTTTGACAAGATATACATTTACGGCATTTTCACCCTCGGTAATTTCAAACCCGAGGACATCTCTGTAAAAACGCACCATCGTGGGCATGTCATCCACGAGCAATCCAAAACCGTCTAGTTTCAATTTTGTTACCTCCGTCAAATTCAAGTTTTGTGAAGTTTTTTGGCAGATTCTTAATCTTTTGCCCCATATTATGTTAGCACAGTTCGGGTGAATATACAAGATGAGGCATAGCAGATCGATCTGATGCGCCTGATGAAAGAAGTTTTTCCGTTAGAAAGCAAAGTCATTTCCGTGCCTCAAAGCAAAATAAAAAACCCGCCGCAGATGCGACGGGCAATTTTTGCAGAAATTACTTGATTTCCACGGTGGCGCCGATTTCGGCGAAAGCAGCCTTGACCTTTTCGGCTTCTTCCTTGGAAACGCCTTCCTTCAGAGCCTTGGGGCAGCCTTCAACGAAGTCCTTAGCTTCCTTCAGGCCCAGACCGGCGACGACTTCGCGCACAGCCTTGATAACCTTGATCTTTTCAGAGCCGGGGTTGACCAGGATGACGTCGAATTCAGTCTGTTCTTCCACGGGAGCGGCAGCAGCGGCACCAGCGCCAGCAACCACGGCCACGGGGGCAGCGGCAGAAACGCCATACTTTTCTTCGAAAGCCTTGACCAGTTCGTTCAGTTCGAGAACGGTCATCGCGTCAATCGCGGCAAAAAATTCTTCATGAGTCATGATGCGAATCCTCCAATTATTTTTATTGTTTGTATTTTCGGGATCAGGCAGCGATTATTCTTCGCCAGCCTGCTTCTTGCGCAGCGCTTCCAGAGCGTACACCAGATTGGAAATGGGAGCCTTGAGGGAGCCAACCAAACGGGCCAGCAGAACTTCCCGAGAGGGCAGCTGAGCCAGGGCCTTCACCTTGTTGACGTCCATCACTTCGGTGCCCATCAGGCCGGCCTTCACGGAGAGGCATTCCTTCTTGGACTTGTCGATGAAGTCGCAGATGACCTTGGCGGGGGCAACAGCGTCATTCATGCCAAAGGCGAAAGCGCTGGGGCCTTCCAGATGTTCGTCCAGACCGGTGATGTTCATTTCGTGCAGGGCACGCTTCACCAGGGTGTTCTTCAGCACGCAGTATTCCACGCCATTTTCACGGCACTGGTTACGCAGCTGGGTCACTTCCTCAACGGTGATGCCGCTGTAGTGCACAACCACCACGGACTGAGCATTCTGAAGCTTATTCAGAATTTCAGATACGACGACCTTCTTGTTTTCCAGATTCTTGCTCATGTGTTCATTCACCTTCCTTGCGGCTGTGAATAAAAGAAACCCCTGTGCATGGGCACAAGGGCATTGTAAATACAAAGCTTCCTCGCACCTCGGCTGGCGGGCGAACCCTTTAGGCGATTTCTCGCACCGGCTGTCTATGGCACAGGCTCTTTCAAGCCGAAGGTAATTATAGCACAGGGAAGCTTTCCTGTCAATGGGTTTTATGAAAATTTTGTTTATTCCATGATCAGTTCCCAATCATCCAATTTGCCCCATGGTCCCTTGCCCTGGCAGGTTATCCGGGCGCCTACGGTGATTTCATCCCCGGCTTGTACGGGAATCCCCTGGATGCAGGGATGCTGCCATTCCTTCCATTTGGTCACGGACATGGGCGCAGCGGCAAATTCTTCTCCGTTGATCAGCACAAAGATCTCCATATCGGATTTGTTCACATCGCCGCCATGGATATACAAGCTGAACTGGTAAGTGCCGGGGAAAAGGCCGTTCAGCGTTTGCGTGATGGTGAAATCCACGCTGCCATCCCCATCGTAGAAATGGAACAGGCCATTGCCTGATTTGCAGTCATTGATGCTGGTGGAGCGGTAAACCTCCCCGCCGGAGCGGTTTTCCAGGCTATACATGGATACATCCGCATCCTCGAAGCCGGGATTGACCAGGCAGTTTTCCACCAGCAACTCAATTCGGCAGTTCACTGCATCCCCGTCTGCGGTAAGACCGGAAATATGGTAATCCTCCTCTAATTTGGAAAGGGTAGCTTGATCCCAGGTTACGGAAATGGATTGGACGCTTCCGTCATTGTAATGCGCCTGAATGGTATCGGGAAGGACGAGGGTATCCAGGGAGGGACAGCGTACAATGATCTCTTCATAGCCGGTGCGTTCCAGCCGGGTTTTGGCGCCGGTGCGCAGGTATGTGGGCATGGAAAGGGTGGGCAGGGCTTTGTGATCGAAGCCGAACAGCGCCTGATTATCCCAGGAAGATCCGCCGTAATATTTTCCGGCGTCGTTGGGATCATAGGCGGCGGCATAGGAGGATGCCCAGCCGGAGCCGTAGGTTTCCCACAGCGCAGCATTTTCAGCCCAGGTGTTTCCGGGCACAGACAGCCAGGCGGGTTCCCAATAGGCAATGCCCAATGCCCCCGCTTCCTTGGCGGCAGCCGCCACTGCCCGCAGGGCGTCCGCCTGCCCCTGCACTGTGATGGGCCAGGGCATGGTTACCCCGTCGCCGGGCACAGAATTGCCGTTGAAATCGCTGTCATCCATGGTAAAAGGGTAGGCAGTTTCGGCGATCATGACCTGCTTTCCGTAGGTTTTTTGAACCTGGGTGAGTACGGAAACCAGATTATCCAGGGATCCATGCCAGTAGGGATAGTAGGAAGTACAATAGACGTCAAATTCCGCCCCGAAGGCAATGATTTCCCGGGGGAAATTGAACTGGGGCTTGGAAAAATGAACGGCGCGGAGCGCAGAGGGGTATACCTCCTTTACCGCTTTTCCGCCGGCGTTGATGAGGGCGGCCAGGGCGGTATAGCTGGTTTCTCCGGCCATGCCGGCGTCTGTTTCATTGCCCATCTGCACGATTTTTACATCCGCACCGGTGGCTTTGATGCGGGTAAGGGCGTCCAAAGTGAATTGATAGAGGGCTTCTTCTTTCTGAGCAAGGGTCATATTCTTCCAGGCCTTGGGAGCAAATTGCTTGCCGGGATCGGCCCAGAAATCACTGTAATGGAAGTCCACCATCAAGGCAAGATCCTGCTCCGCCGCCCTCTTCGCAATTTCGCAGGCGACTTCCACATCGCAGACGCCGCCGCCGTAAGGATGGCCCTCGGCGTCGAAGGGATCATTCCAAATTCGGATGCGCACCATATTCCAGCCGCTTTCCTTCAACAGGGCAAACAAATCTTGCTCTTTTCCGCTTGCATCATAGAATTTCACGCCGCTGCGTTCCAGGGCGATCACGCTGGAAATATCGGCAGCAAAGAGGAAATCCGGGGGCAGATCGTCAATGGGTTTCACAAAAATACCGTCATCAGCCAGGGCAGGGAAGGCCAGCAGCATTAAGCACAGCAGAAAAACACAAATCGATTTCATGACAATTCCTCCTGTTTGTCTGATTTTTTCCTATTGTATCGTGTTTTTTTTGCGATTGTCAAGCAAAGGAAAAAGAAAATATACTTGAAGGAGGAGCATAAATCTGATAGACTGGTGATGGAAAAGGGGGAAGCATAAATATGAAAAAGATCTTGTTCGTCTGCCTGGGCAATATATGCCGCAGCCCCATGGCGGAGTTTATCTTCCGGGATATGGTGAAAAAGGCAGGGCTGGAGAAGAAAATTATATGTGCTTCAGCAGCTACCAGTGATGAGGAATGGGGCAACCCCGTTCATCCCGGCACAAGGCGCCTTTTGAATGATCTGGGCATCTCTTGCAAGGAAAAGCGCGCCCGGCAAATGGCAAAAGCTGATTACCGGGAATATGATCTGCTGATCGGCATGGAGAGCCGCAACTGCAGCGCCATGCAGCGCATTTGCGGCGGCGATTCGGAGGGGAAAATCAGGCGATTGCTGGATTTTGGCGATCATCCCCGGGATATTGCCGACCCCTGGTATACGGGCAATTTTGATTTGACATACCGGGATGTGGTGGAAGGCTGCGAAGCGCTGCTGAACGCATTGACGAATGCATAATTCATATTGCTTCATTGGCACACAGCTGATAGAAAAAAGATCTGTAATATCCAGTAACAGTTTTCTGAGGTTGAGCGTGAGGGCAGGATTCCGCCGCTGCCTGCGGAAGATACAGGCGGAAGAAGGCAAATGAGGCACAGAGCCCAGCGAACGGAAGCTTCGCTGGGCGACAATGCCGAATTGTGAGCGAAGAGGGACTTTCTTTTTCAATAGGTTGTACAGGATACATATGTACTCCATAAATATAAGCCCTTTACTTAAAATGTATTTCAAGGACTGGAGTAGAACCTTTGCCTATCGGCTGGAGGAACTCACCAGGGAAGTCAGGGAACATAACAATTTCGCCAGGAGGATGCCCGTTGTGGAAGAACAGATCAGGGGCATTCATGAAAAAATTCATATGTTACATCCACAAGAAAGAGCCGGGGAGTGATCCCCGGCCCTTTTTTCAAACAGCAATGAAAAAATGAGTTAAAAGGCAATGCTGGCAATCTGTTTAATTTGTTGTTCCTCCTATTGTACTTTTTCATTACTTAACGGAAGTTCCGCTCATGTCCAAATAAGTTAAAGTCAAGCCCCAGATGGATTCTGGTAATGAGGAAATGTTTGTATGGCCTATGCTGAGTGTTTTTAGATTGACAAGGTTACCGATGTTATCTGGCAACGAAGATACATTAGTGTATGGAATGTATAAGGCAGTAAGGTTTGTGCAATTGCAAATGGATTCGGGAAGGGAGTTAAGAGAAGTATAACTCAGGTTGAGTTCTCGAAGATTAACCAGGTTTCCAATATTTTCAGGAAGGGAGTTAAGAGAAGTATTACTCATGGTGAGTTCTCGAAGATTAACCAGGTTCCCAATATTTTCAGGGAGTGAAGTTAGTGCTTTATTATAATCCAGGTAAAGTTTCTCCAGATTAACGAGATTTCCAATGCTCTCAGGAAGTGAAGTTATATTGGAATATTGTGCGAGGAACTTCTTTAGGCGAGTCAATTCACCTATTTCATCAGGGATTACAGTACAATTCGGATTAGACCGTAAATCAAGGAATTCAAGATTTTTCAAATAGCCGATACCAGTTAAATCAGCAGCCAAATAACCGCTGTAATTGCTAAGCCATAACTGTGTTACGGTATCAAGCTCTTTTTGCGTAACTGTTTGGTTGATACTGAATTTAGCCACTCCATCTCTTACAGCCATCGCTAAATATTCATCGGGAAATAATGATTGAATCGTTCCCAGAGATTCGTCACTGGAATCAGTCACTTTTTCAGTCTTTACCATCGCTCCATAAGCTGATGATACCAAACTCAATTCCCGAATTAATTCCTGCCTTTTGACATCGAGTTCTTCTTTTGAATATGAGGAATAATCTTCTGCCAAACCAACACCAAGCAGTAAGCAGAGGCAAGTAGTAATCGCCAAGAACTTTTTCATGTTTCCATCCTCCTACAATTCTTTTTAGGAAATCCTTCACTAACAATGCATCACTGATTTAGTAGCGATATACATCGTATTTTTCTTTGCATTCTTGACATTCAATATATGTATCATGGCAACGGAATCCTGGTGTGGCATCCTTATCATCCACCACTCGGCCTTTTCCACACGGGCATTTATAGTAATGAGTATAGCTTCCGTTATCTGTATAGGAAAGTTCCTGCTCAATCCAAATGTCTTTGGGTGATGAACGGTCAGAATCGGGGATGCGTTCCAATTGTGACAATAGAATTTTGACCTTTTCCATATTTTCCCCCTCCTTTTTGATCATAGAAATACCACAAATTTCTTTATTCGTCAATACTTATCATTTTCTTTGCCTTTTTTAGATGATGATCTGCATTGTATCTATTCAATTCCCAATCAATACGAACGTAAATTTGGCGTACCACAAATACCCAGATTTGTCAAGGAAAGCACAAAAAAGGCCAGAGATATAATCCCCGGCCTTCCTTTCATATGCGAGCGGAGTGATATGTATCCTGTATCAACTATTTCAAAAGAAAGTCCCTCTCGCAATATTTATCTATCCACCATCAGAACAAACCGGTGATCTTGCCGTCGCCGTCGATATCGATCTTTTCGGCGGCGGGAACCCGGGGCAGACCGGGCATGGTCATGATTTCGCCGGTGAGGGCCACGATGAAGCCGGCGCCTGCGGATACCCTGAGGTTGCGCACGGTGACGATGAAGCCCTTGGGGGCGCCCAGCAGGGCGGGATCATCGGAGAAGGAATACTGGGTTTTGGCCATGCAGATGGGGAGATTTCCAAAGCCCAGCTTTTCCAGCTGCGCCGCCTGCTTCTTGGCGTTGGGCGTGAGCACCACGCCATCGCCGTGATAGACATTCTTGACGATCATATCGATCTTATCTTCGATGGAGGCGTCCAGGGGATAGCTGAAGGAGAAGAGATTTTCTTCCTCGCACAGGCGCACCACTTCTTCCGCCAGGGCCATGCCGCCTTCGCCGCCCTTAGCCCACACCTCGGACAGGGCCACATTCACGCCCAGGGCCTTGCATTCATCTTCCACCAGCTTCAGTTCCGCTTCGGTATCGGTGGGGAAGCGATTGATGGCTACAACGCAGGGCAGTTTGTATACGTTGGTCATATTTTCCACGTGCTGCAAAAGGTTGGGCAGGCCCTTCTTCAGCGCGTCCAGATTTTCGGTACCCAGTTCGGTCTTGGGAAGCCCACCGTGCATTTTGAGAGCGCGGACGGTAGCCACCACAACCACAGCGTCGGGGGTGAGGCCGTTGACGCGGCACTTGATATCCAGGAATTTTTCTGCGCCCAGATCCGCACCGAAGCCCGCTTCGGTAATGATATAATCACCCAGCTTCAGAGCAGTGCGGGTGGCGATAACGGAATTACAGCCGTGAGCGATATTGGCGAAGGGGCCGCCGTGGACGATGGCAGGGGTGCCTTCCAGGGTCTGCACCAGGTTGGGCTTGATGGCGTCCTTCAGCAGGGCGGCCATGGCGCCGGCGGCCTTCAGCTGGCCGCAGGTGACGGGTTCTTCATTATAGGTATAGGCCACCACCATCCGGGAGAGGCGTTCCTTCAGATCGGTGAGATTATCGGCCAGGCAGAGCACTGCCATGATTTCGGAGGCAACGGTGATGTCGTATCCATCTTCCCGGGGAACGCCATTTACGCGGCCGCCCAGGCCGTCCACCACGTTCCGCAGCTGACGGTCATTCATATCCACGCAGCGGCGCCATACAATACGCCGGGGGTCGATATTCAGGGAATTGCCCTGATGAATATGGTTATCCAGCATGGCGGCCAGCAGGTTATTGGCGGCGCCGATGGCATGGAAATCGCCGGTGAAATGCAGGTTAATATCTTCCATGGGTACCACCTGGGCATAGCCGCC
>SVGR01000165.1 GCA_015056265.1 Clostridiales bacterium | reverse complement strand
CTGGCACGTTACCCTGCCCGGCATCCGCTCCACCATCGTGGTGCTGCTGATCCTGAATGTGGGCCAGATGATGAATATCAGCTTCGACCGGCCCTATATCATGGGCAATACCCGCGTGCAGGCTTATTGCGACGTGCTTTCCACCTTCGTATACCGGGCCGGTATCACCAATGCCCAGTTTGCCCGCGCCACCGCCATCGGCCTGTTCCAGTCCGTTGTTGGCCTGATCATGGTATCTTCCGCCAACTTTGTCACCAAGCGCCTGGGCGAAGATGGTATCTGGTAAGGAGGGAAAAAGATGTCGACGAAAAAAGAGATGGCCGTTCCCCATATGGGAAAAGAAAAAAGCATCTGGACCTTTCCCCAGATTGTCCTGGTCATTGTCATCCTCATGGTTTCCATGCTGTGCCTTTTGCCCTTTGTCAATGTAATCGCCACCTCCCTCAGTTCCAAATCCGCCATTCTCCGGGGCGATGTGGGCTTCTGGCCGGTGGAGACCACCACCATTGCCTACGAGGCCATTTTCCGGGATAATTCCATGTGGCATAGCCTGTGGTATACGGTGCTGATTACGGTGGGCTACACCGCCATTGCCATGCTGCTCACCATCCTGATGGCCTATCCGCTGACCAAGAAACGCCTGCGGGGCCGCCGCTTCTTCAATCTGATGGCGCTGTTCACCATGTATTTCTCCGGCGGTACCATTCCCATCTACCTGAACGTGAAGGAATTCGGCCTGCTGGATACCCCCTGGGCGCTGATCATCCCCGGCGTGCTGTCCACCTATAATATGATCATTTTGAAGAGCTTCTTCACCTCCATCCCCGAATCCCTGGAGGAAGCGGCCACCATCGACGGCGCCAATGATTTCCAGATTCTCATCCGGGTGTATCTGCCCCTGTCCCTGGCCTCCATTGCCACGTTGACCCTCTTCTATGCGGTAGGCAAGTGGAATTCCTTCCAGGATGCCCTCTACTACATCACCAAGAAGGATTTGCAGCCCCTGCAGCTGAAGCTCTATAACCTGATCAAGGGCTCCCAGTCGGTGGACCTGACCGCCATCGAAGGCGGCGCATCCACGGTGGCCACCAATATTTCCGAATCCATTGAATCGGCCACCATCATCTTCGCCACCCTGCCCATCCTGGTGGTGTATCCCTTCGTGCAGCGCTATTTCGTATCCGGCGTGACCATCGGCGCTGTGAAGGGCTAAAAAACAGTAATTTACTGCAATGGAATTGCGGTAAAAATAAAAAAAAGGAGAAAAATACCATGAAAAAGTTCCTGTCTCTGGTTCTGGTACTTGCGATGCTGCTCAGCATGATCAGCGTCACCGCTCTGGCTGATGACGGCTGGGTGGAACTGCGTGTGGAAGCTTATGACCGCACCATCGCCGGCTTCAACGTGGAAGATTGCTGGCAGCTCCATTATGCCCAGGAACACTTCGGCGATCCCAACAAGATCAAGCTGGTTTACGTTTCCATCCCCCGCTGGACTGAAGGCGAAGTGCTGACCACCCAGCTGGCCGGCGGCACCGCCCCCGATCTGTGCATGACCTACAACGGCGACCTGATCAACCAGTACATCGAATTCGACGGCCTGTATCAGCTGGATGCCCTGCTGGAAGAATACGGCCCCAACCTGAAGGCCTTCCTGGGCGAAGATCTGCTCAAGTTCGGTCAGCAGGATCGTGACGAAGACGGCGAAAAGGAACAGTGGTTCCTCTCTGCCCGTCGTCTGTCCGTTGCCAATGTTGGTAACTTCATCCGTGCCGACTGGCTCAAGGCCCTGAACATGGAAAAGCCCACCGATATCGCTTCCTTCGAAGCCTATCTGCGTGCTGCCAAGGAAGCCAATCTGGGCGGCCAGCGCACCATCCCCATGCACTTTGACCTGTATGAATCCAACCCCCTGTACAACATCGTTCGCTTTGCCGATGCTTTCATCGATTTCAGCCAGGTAACCGAAGAAGATTGGTTTGCCTACTCCGGCCTGCATGAAATGCTGCCCGGCTCCAAGGAAGCCTATCGCTGGTTCAACAAGCTGTATCACGAAGGCCTGCTGTATGAAAACTTCGATATCAACGATGATACCGCTACCGATTCTGCCCTGCTGAACGGCTACTTCGGCTTCTTCTCCATGCAGCCCGATCAGCCCTGGCGCACTGATAAGAACTATCAGAAGGAAATGGAAGCTGCTGTTCCCGGCGCCGAATGGGTATCTGTCAACTGCTTCAAGAACGAATCCCTGGGCAAGCACCTGCATGACCAGTATGCCGCCAACGGCCTGAGCATCATCATCCCCAAGAACGGCGGCGCCACCACCGAAGAAAAGGCCATCGCTGCTGTGAAGTACATGGATTGGATGGCTCAGCCCGAAAATATGTTCATGATGCAGAATGGTCTGGAAGGCATCAACTATCTGGAAGTCACCGCCGACGGCATCCCCACCAAGGTGCAGTCTGCTGACGCCGTTCCGGATGCCAACAAGATGCATGCCGGCGACATCGTGTTCATCTCCAACGGCCTGTACCATGGCTCTGATGAAAAGAACGCTGCCGTTCTGGCCCTGGCCTTCGATGAAAAGTATCACCCCGCTATCACCGAATCCTACGTGCATGCCGGCACCGACGCCTGGACCCAGGTTTCCTTCTCCGTGCCGATCCAGGCTGAAACCGACTACGGCGCCATGATCAAGTCCAAGCAGGGCGAATTCCTGTCCAAGGTCGTCACCTGCGATCCCGCCGAATTTGATGCCATTTACGATGCTTGCATCCAGGATACCCTGAATGTGGGCGCCGCCGAGCTGATCGAAGCCCAGCGCGAAGCCTATCTGGATGGCGAATTCCGCGGCACCTTCCCCGGCAACCTGTAATTTGATCAATCCCCTGGGGCTGGCAATCGCCAGCCCCTTTTTGATGCCCGGAATGCCCTGCTTTCCGGAAAATTCGCCGCTTCCGGTTGACAGAATTTTTGCTTTGGGGTATACTGTTCAGGAATTGCAAATCAGGCTGTGAGGCAGTTTAGTCCCCGGAAATTCACGTTCAAGCGAGCCGATGAGGGTGTAAGTTCGGCACGGGAATGGGGATGGCCGCTGCCGAGCCAAGGCCGGAACATGGGG
>SVGR01000164.1 GCA_015056265.1 Clostridiales bacterium | reverse complement strand
CTGTGAAAAAATGTGGGAAAGGTGAATGCGGCTCACACCAAGCACCCGGGCGACGGTTTCCAGCGTGATGGGCTCCACATAGTGCTCGCCGATGTAATGCAGCACCTGACAGGAAAGATCGAAATGAATCTGCTTTTCCATGGGCACGGGCTTGATGCAGGTGAACAGATAAGCCAAAAAAATATGCATATAGCCGTAGAGCAGCGGGCTTCCGTCATTGGGAAAGCGCTTTTGCATATCACGGATGATGAAATCCAGCTCGGAGGGTTTTTCTGCCGAACGAAGAATGGGCGTTTCCAGCACCAGGCTGCGGAACTGATAGGTGAATTCCGAAATCACATCGGGCGAGAAAATGAGCGTGACGCCGGTTGCATCCTTGGAAACAAAATCGTAGGCATGGGGGATGGTAGGAAAGATGACCGCGATATCGCCCGGTGACAGCGTATATTGTCTGCCGGCAATGGTCAGCTTCTGCACGCCGCTTGTGGCACAAACGATTTCAACCACATCATGCACATGCAGCGGAAAAGGATGATCGCATATTTCGCCAATGTAGGCTTCGTTGGAACGAATCTCATAAAACAGGGTTCCCATGCACGAGCCCTCCTTTGTTTGTATCCTTCCTTATGTTGATTGTATAATGCCTGCATGGCTTTTGTCAAAGGGAAAAGATCATTTTGTCCTTTTTTTACGCAAGGGCCGTATTGATGGAAAAACATTTATTGTCTATAATGGTATCAGAATGATGAGAGAAGTGCATATATCCAATTTTAAATAAGGAGTGAAGGTTTATGATCCGCAAGGTAAAGGTAGAAAACGGATGGGTGCGCGGCCTGCCCGCCGCTGATCCCCGCATTACCAGCTACAAGGGCATTCCCTTTGCAGCCAAGCCTATTGGCGAAAACCGCTGGCGTGCGCCTCAGCCCTGCCCGGACTGGGAGGGTGAGCTGTTCGCGGCGGATTTTGCTCCCATTCCCATGCAGGCAAACTGCGCGGGGGATCCTGCGAAGGATATCTATGCCCGTGAATGGCATGTGGATGCCGAACTGCCCATGAGCGAGGACTGCCTGTACCTGAATGTGTGGGCGCCTGCCGATGGACGCAAAAATCTGCCCGTTTATGTGTGGTATTTTGGCGGCGGGCTTCAGGTGGGCAACACCAGAGAAATGGAGTTTGATGGCGAAAGAATCGCCCGCAGAGGTATTGTGGTGGTCACGGTTGCCTACCGTCTCAACGCATTCGGATTCCTTTGCCATCCTGAAATCACGGCAGAAGCGCCGGATGCTCCGGCCAATTTCGGCTTCCTGGATCAGCAGTTTGCCACCCGCTGGGTGAAGCGCAATATCGCAGCCTTTGGCGGCGATCCGGAAAACATCACCATTGGCGGTCAATCTGCCGGCGGTATGAGCGTCTGCGCGCAGATGACCAGCCCGCAGAACGAAGGCCTGTTCCAGCGCGCCATTGTGGAAAGCGGCACCTTCCTGCAGCCGTACGGCCTGAAATTCGGCCTTGGCCCACGCACGCTTGCACAGGCGGAGGAACAGGGCAAACAGTTCTTTGAAGCATTGGGCGTCAAAACGCTTGCAGAGGCCCGTAAACTGGATGCAAGGGTCGTGGAGGATAAATCCCTCGAGTGGCCGTGGGGATGCTGGAGCGAGGCCGTAGACGGCGTTTTCAGCACGTATCCCAGCAATGAGTGGAGCCTGCATGCTGACCGTATTATCTGTCCGGTGATGCTTGGCCAGACCAGCAGCGAGTTTACCGCGCCGCCTCCTGCGCAGAACGAGGAAGAGTTGAAAGCGCTGGCAGACAAGTGCTTTGGAAAAGATTCAGAAGCCTTCCTGAGCCTTTTCAGCCAGCCTGTCACCGCGGAAAGTATCGCAAAGGACGGCGCGGTGCATACCATCGACTATGCCATCCGCACCGCCAGCCTGAAGAATCAGCAGAATGGCATCGACCAGCCGCTGTATGCCTATAACTTTGATCCCGAGATTCCCGGCTGGGATCATCCCGGTACTTTCCATTCGGTGGATTTGTGGTTCTTCTTTGAAACCCTCGCCAAGTGCTGGCGGCCCTTTACCGGCAAGCATTACGACCTTGCGCGGCAGATGTGCGATTACTGGTGCAATTACATCAAAACCGGCGACCCCAACGGCTTTGACAGCCATGGAAATCCGCTGCCCCTGTGGCCCAAACTGACGGAGGAAGCACCCGCCAGAATGCTCTTTGCGGATACTGCCAAGCCGGTTGCATGGCCGAAAACAGTGCTGGAAGAGCTGCTGCTGAAAAAGTAAGGAAAATTTGCGAAGGCCAGCCATAGCAAGTTGCTGTGACTGGCCTTGTATATCTAACTGAGCCATGATATATTTGTTTATATAGAGATTAACAAATGGGCATTCATGGAGGATACAATGGTTGAGTTAAGAGCCATAACCAAAGAAAATTTAGAAGAAGTATTACGGTTAAGTGTTTTTCAATATCAGGAACCCTTCGTATCATCTACAGCGCATTCACTGGCTCAAGCCTATGTCTATCGTGATACAGCATTTCCTTTTGCAATATATGCTGATAAAGTAATGGTAGGCTTTATTATGTTGGGTTACTATGAGGCCAAAAACCAATATACGTTGTGGAAATTCTTGATCGATCAAAATCATCAGGGCAAAGGATATGGCAGAGAGGCTTTAAAACAGGGGATTCAGTTTTTGAAAGATCGATTCGGCGCTGAAGAAGTATATACCGGTGTAGTATTAGGCAATGAGAAAGCAAAACAATTGTATTGCTCCGTTGGCTTCCAGGAAACCGGGCTTGTTGAGGACAATATGGAAGAAATGAAATATGATGAGCTAACGGTATAAAAATTTCATAGAACATACCAAAAGCGGCCTGTCAAACGACAGACCGCTTTATTGTTGATATTCTCCGAGGGCGCAGCCCTCGGCATCGGGATTCTTAAGGGGCAATGCCCCTTAAGCGGGATTCCTAAGGGCGGAGCCCTTAGGCCGCCGGAGGCCCCCCGTAATCCCCCCGTTAACCCTTCACGCCGCCCAGTACCATGCCGGTTACGAAGTAACGCTGCAGGAAGGGGTAGACGATCAGAATGGGCAGGGCGGAAACGACGGTGATGGCGCAGCGCACGGTGACGGGGGTGGACTTGGTC
>SVGR01000025.1 GCA_015056265.1 Clostridiales bacterium | reverse complement strand
GCCTGAGACAAACCCTGCAAATCAAGGCGGCAAGGCTGCAAAAAAGGGAGCTTACTTGGCGGTAAGTGACCGCATTTTGCTGCCGATGCCAACACAGAAAGCAAAAACGGCCGCCCATAGGCGCCGTTTTTGCGTTTGCGGGGTTTGTCAGCGGGCTGAGGGCTGCCGAAGTTGCGGCAGTCCTGCTTTTTGATCAGATTACCGAATGATTCCCACCCGGTGCAGAACGTATTTCCCCCAGGCCAACACTTCCCTGAAATGATTTTTGACCCAGTATTCCGGCTTGCAGGGGCTGCCCAGGCCCTCGGCGGAAAGCCCCTGATCCTGGGCCAGGCGCATGGCCCTGGGCAGATGATAATCGCTGGTGACAACGGTGACCGTTTCCGCATCCGCCGGAAGCATCTGTATGGCGTTTTTCAAATTCTGGATGGTATCAAAGGATTGGGTTTCGGAAAGGGCATGATGGGAGGGAACGCCCTGCTGAATCAGCCACCTGCGCATGGCGTCGCCTTCCGCCTCCGGTTCGTTGGCGCCCTGGGCGCCGCAGCAGATAATGGGCCGGGGATTGGCGCGATATGAGGAAAGCGCAGCCTCCATCCGCAATTCCAATTGGGGGCTCAAGGAGCCGTCAGCATAGACCTGGGCGCCAAGAACAATGACGGCGTCCGTCTGATGGGTGACGGGGCCGGGATGGCTTTCCATCCACACAAGCACCCCCAGCGACAGACCAAAACATACGATTCCCAGACCAATCAGGAATAAAATCAGATGCATAAAGCGTCTTTTCAATCCTTTTTTCTTTTTTGGCTTTATCATGGTTTTCTCCTTTACCGCCTTCTGGGCGGCAGTTTGCGCTGAGGCCTGTCAGCAGCGAAAAGGAGGCCGTCATCCGCAGGGGGCATGACTTCCTCCCCCAGATAACCGTTGAGATGGAAGCTGAATGTTTCCTCCCCTGCCACCAGCACATGATCAATCAGACGAATATCCATGCCTCTGAGCACTTGGCTGACAGAAGCGGTGAGATCCACATCCTCCTGGGAGGGAACAAGAGAACCGCTGGGATGATTATGGGTCAGAGCAACCGACACGGCATGATGCCTCATCAGGCACTGCACCACCTGACGGGGAATGACGCTCACCTCAGAGGGCGTGCCCACGGCAATCATTTGAGCGGCCAACAGCTTTAATTGCCCGTCGAAGCAAAGCACATACGCCGCCTCATCCACCGCGCCCACAAACAGTGTCCGGCAATACCGGGCCAGTTTATCATAGGTATCCAGCCGGGGCAGGGGCTTGAGCACATCCTGCTGATACATCTTGAATACCTGGGGCAGCATGGTAAGCAATGTGGCCGCCTGGGCGCCAATCCCCCTGACCTGCATCAGTTCCCGGGGATCCGCCTCCATTACCCCATGGAGCGAGCCGAAGCGGGACAGCAGTTCATGGGCAATGGGATTGGTATTCACCCGGGGAATCGCATAGGTGAGAAGCAGCTCCAGCACTTCATGAGGCGCAAATCCCCGCAGGCCCTGTTCCATGTAACGAAGTCTTAATCTTTCACGATGGCCATCGTGTTCCATGGCGAATCCATCCCCCTTCACGATAAAAACATTTTATCATTTCCGGCAAATAATTGCAAGAACCACCGCTGCCGGAAAGAAAAAGGGGAGAATCATGCCGTATGTTTCAAGTCGGGGCAGAAAACATGCCCAAAAATCATTAAATGAATGTAAAGAAACTGAAAAAAATCTTTCACAGGGGATTTTACCCGGGGCAAAGATGTAGTATAATAGAGACGTTGAAACCGTACGAAAGTGAGCGTGGTGCGGCTTGACAGGTTTTTGGGAACAGGCAAGAAACTTTTTCTGGAATATTATCCATCGGCCGACGCTGGTGGATCTGATTGATATACTTATTATTGCCGTACTGATCTATCAGCTGGTGCTGCTGACACGGCAAACCCGGGCTATCCAGGTGCTCAAAGGCTTAGCAATCATCATCGTGGCCAGCTATGTGAGCGAACTGGTGGGGCTGACGGCGCTGAACTGGCTGCTGCGCAGCATCCTGAACAACGGCGTGATTGTGCTGATGATTCTGTTCCAGCCGGAATTGAAGCGGGCACTGGAACAAATTGGCCGCAGCACCCGGCTGGATCGATCCAATCTGCGGGATGAAAGCGAAAAAACGGTGGACGAAATCACCCAATGTCTGCTGCGGCTATCCCGCAGGCGGGTGGGGGCGCTGATCGTATTTGAGCAGCGCACCGGTCTGAAAGACGTGACGGAAACGGGCACGCCCATCGATTCCGTGATTTCCTGCCCGCTATTGGAAAATGTATTTGAACCCAACACCCCCCTCCATGACGGGGCGGTGATCATTCGGGGCGACCGGGTGGCGGCCGCCGCCTGTGTGCTTCCCCTGAGCGAATCCAGCGCCATCAGCCGGGATCTGGGCACACGGCACAGGGCCGCCCTGGGCGTGAGCGAAACCACCGACGCAACCGTATTCATCGTCAGTGAGGAAACCGGTATTATTTCTATGGCCCGGGCCGGAAAGCTGACCCGGCATCTGGATGCAGACGGTATCCGCAGGATTTTGCGGGGACTGTACCATGAAGAACACAGCAAGCTGTGGCACTGGCTGCACAAACCCCGTGCCCCCAGGAAAGGAGGCGCAGGACATGACGAATAATCCCACTCCCGCGACTGAAAAAAAGTGGCTTGCCATCCTGCAAAAGACCGGTGCCTGGCTGCGCAAGACCATATGCCATAACTGGGGACTGAAATTGACCTGTCTGGTATTGGCCATTTGTCTCTGGGGCGGCTTGATTTCCCAAAACACCACCCTGCCCCGGCTGAAAACCCTGGACAATGTGAAAATCACCGTCACCGGCGAATCCACCCTGCGGCAAAATGGGCTGATTGTGGTATCGGGGCTGGAAAAGCTGCCCGCCGTGCAGCTGAAGGCCCAGGTGCCCCAGAACAACTATTCCGTGGCTGCCCCCTCCCATTACAGCGTACGGCTGGATCTTTCCCAAATCAAGGAGGCCGGCACCCAGACCGTAAAGCTGACCGCCACCCCCGTCAGCACTGCCCTCTACGGCAGCGTGGTTTCCCTTTCCACCCAGGAAGTGACCATAAAAGTGGCCCAGTATGCCACAAGGAACCGCATCCCGGTGCAAATCAGCATCAGCGGCAGAGCGCCGGAAGGCTATTACGCCTCCACGCCCACCCTCAGCCCTGATTTGGTGGAAATCGGCGGCCCGCAGGAATTAGTGGAAGCCGTTGCCCGGTGCGTAGTGCATTATGACATGGACAGCCTGGCCCTGCAGGAAGGAAAAAACCTGTTCAGTCTTCCCTACACCCTGCAGGATCATGCCGGCCACATCATCGACAGCCAATACATCACCGTATCCAGTCAGGCCGTAACGCTGCGGGATATCGTGGCAGAGCAAACCCTCTACCCCACGATCACCGTTCCGGTGAGCACCACGGGGCTGATCACCGGCCAGCCCATGGCCGGCTACGAAATCACCGGCATTTCCGTTTACCCGGAAACGGTGGATCTGGCCGCCGCGGACATCGCCCCCTATCTGCAGGAAGGTATGGTAATGCAGCCCTATAATCGGCTGTCCGTTGCCAATGCTTCCCAGGATGTGGTCGGCACGGTTTCCCTGCGCAAGCCCACCGGCGCTGCATATCTGAGCACGACGGATATTACAGTTACCATTACCATCCGGCCCATTGGGCAGAAGGATCATCAGCCATGAATGCATTTGCAGATTCTTTGTTTGCCGGGCTGTTCGGGTGGCTGCGGGCGCTGCTGCAAAGCATCTGGGGCGCTATCGCCGGCGGCGGCCTGAGCGGATTTTTCACATGGTTGGGGGATAACTGGCTGTGGCTGGTGATCTTTCTGGGCATTGCAGCCACAATCGTGGATTTTTGCATCTGGCTGATCCGCTGGCGTCCCTACAAGGTGTGGGCTACCCGCTACCGGCACATCCGTAATTTCTTCAAATACGGAAGGAAGAATGATCAGCGGGCCTTTGAAAAAGGATATCAGGATTCCCTGGCCCTGGATATCGCCCCGGCAGATGAATATGCCCCCTATCCCCCGACGGAGGAATACCGCTACGAGGAATGGCAGCAGCCTATTCAGGATGAACCGGCCGCTGATTCTTATACCCCTGCCGATTATTACTCCGCCTGGGAGGCAGAGCCCCTGCCCCAGGAAGGGCCCCAGTTTATCCCCGCCACCGAACATACAGAATATCCCGGCCGGGCAGCGGATGACGCCCCCAAGCGGCCCTCCTGGCGGCGAAAATTCTCCCTCACCCGAGAGGAAGACGAAGGCATGCTGGATAGCCTGCCCCCTGCCATCGACCGGCAGGAAGCCTTCCATCAACCCGTCTATCCTCACGAATCCCATAATCCCTACGCCGCCTGGCAGCGGCCCGTCAACCAACAACAAGGAACGGATCATCACGCATGAACAAAGCATTTCCTTTTCCGCAAGGATGGATCGAGCAGCTTTCTCCCCTGCTGGGGGAGGCGCTGCCCGATTTTTTACATAGCTATGAATTGCCTTTCGCCCGGGGAATCCGGATGCGTCCCGGGCTTTCCCCGCATGAGGAAGCAGAAGAGCCCATCCCCTGGGCAGATAACGGCTATTACTTGCCGCTGGATTCCCTGGCAGGCAGCCAGATCGCCCATGAAGCCGGCGCCTATTATTTACAAGAGCCCAGCGCCATGGCGGCAGCCGCTGCCCTGCATCCCCTGCCCGGTGACAAAGTATTGGATCTATGCGCCGCCCCCGGAGGGAAAAGCACCCAGCTGGCAGCCTTTATGCAGGGACAGGGAACGCTGATCTGCAACGAACCGGTGCCGGGCCGGGCCCAGATTCTTTCCCGGAACATCGAAAGAATGGGCATAGCCAACGCCCTGGTAGTGAACCATCTGCCTCAGGAGCTGAGCCCCCGATGGGCCGGCTGGTTTGACAAGATTCTGGTGGACGCCCCCTGCTCCGGAGAGGGAATGTTCCGGAAGCATCCGGAAGCCCGGCAGGAATGGCACAGCGCCTCTCCCGAGGGCTGCGCCCAGCGGCAATCCCTGATCCTGGCCCATGCCGCAAAGATGCTGCGGCCGGGCGGGCGGATGGCCTACAGTACCTGCACCTTCAATGCCTTGGAAAATGAAGGGGTTGTTCAGGGCTTTCTTCAGGAACACCCGGAATTCTCCCTGCTTCCCTTCGGGCTGAATGGCCTGGGAGAATGCAGCGGGATGATGCGGATCTGGCCCCATCGGGTGCGGGGGGAAGGACATTTTGTGGCGCTATTGCAAAAGGCAAACGACGGGCCAAGCCCTAAAGAGAAAGCCGCCCGTCCCGGAATGCCCGTTCCAGGAAAAGGGGAAGCCGCGCTGGCCGCCGACTTTTTACGGGAGCATTTTGAAAATGCGCCCCTGCCCAACGCCTTATTTGCCGGAAAGCTGGCATGGACGCCGGAGCATCCCGGATTGGAAGGAATCCGCGTGCTGCGGATGGGATTGCACCTGGGCGAAATAAAGGGGAAAATCTTTGCGCCCGATCATGCCCTGGCCCTGGCGCTGACCTGCAAAAAGCGCTATCCCCTGGAAGAAAATGAAGCCCGGGCCTACCAGGAGGGACAGGTGATTCCCTGCTCCGACGGATTGAGGGGCTGGATGACTCCGGTATACCAGGGATTGCAGCTGGGATGGGGAAAAGCCAGCGGCGGACAAATCAAGAATCATTACCCCAAAGGATTGAGAAAATAAGAATCCAGAGCCATTCATAAAAAAGTGGATGAGCCGTTCCTATTCAAACAGATGAATCTATTGCATCTCAGCCTGTCAGCCCATGAAAATGGGGCTGACGGGCTGATTTTTGATTGCATATTCCGGGGCAGGCAAAACTGCAGAAATAAAAAATCTGCCAGAAAATCATTCCGGCAGATGTGCTTCACGTTATTTCATCAACTCTTCCGTCAATTGCAGAATCTGAGGGGCTGCCACCCGCCTTCCCCTTCCCAGCACCCGCCGATGGATGGGATACGCCAGGCAGACAAGCACCAATCCCAGCAGGCCGAATACCAGCCCCAGCAGCCAGCAAAGCAGCGCGCTCAGCCCCAGCCAGACCCCCAATTCCGTCATAATCAGACTCATCCCCGTGCCCAGCAGCAGCGCCCCAGTCACCCCGGCGATCAAGGCATACATCACAGCTTTTTGCTCCACTTTTTCATCCAGCGCCCGCAGCCGCTGCATTTTGTCCGGCTGCGGGGCGGATCTGGGCAGGTATTTTTCCCGGATACGTTTGATTTCCGCCTGCTCCCTGGCGGAATAAGTATAATGAAAATGTTCATTCTCCGATGGCATGATGTGTTTTTTCCTCCATCATTTCAATTTTCTTTGTAGCACGGACGATCATTGCGCCGGACAACCCCAGCACCGTCAGGGCGATTGCCCCGCCGGACAGTGCCAGCAGGATTCGTTTTTCCGTCAGAGGCATATCCTCCCCAAAGGCGGTAAGCATGGCCGTTTCCAGGGCCAGCATGGAAATCAGCGCCGCCACCAAGGCAGTCATCCGCACCGCCTGGGCCAACGGGCCGCCATCCCTGGCAGCGCGCACCCATTGCACAATTCCTGTGATCGTAATGAAAAAGGTATATGCTGCCATGGCATAAATCAGTATTCCCGGATAATGAAACCCCCGATCCAGATACATCATCATGGGCACAGCCGCTGCCAACACCAGATTCATCAGCGTCAGGATAGCAGCGCAAAGCCGTGCCCGTTTCCAGGCGTTCCATTCACCTTCTATCCGCTTGCGCCATACCAGCAAAAAGCGGATCACGGACAAAATACAGTAATACCCGCTGAGAATGCCGAACCAGGCAGAACGAGACATCAATGCCAACGCCCCATTCCCTACAGCAAACAAAAGATTCAGCCCCAGCGCCCCCAGAAAAAGCACCCGTTCCCGAAAAGGCAGATCTTTGATAAATCGGCAGATCAAAGGATGGGAATCCAGCGCTGCGCTCCATCGTCTGTGCATTTGAGGAAACCATTGCAGCAGACGCAGGAAAACAAGAACCAGCGTACAAAAAGACAGCGCGAAAATCACCCAGCCCAGAGGATGATCCTCCCATTCCAACAAAAAAACAGCAGTCAATGCCCCGGCAGAAAAAATGCTCAGCAGGAAAAGGATCTGCCCCGGCACCTGATAACAGCGCGACATTCTTTGCATCCAGCGTTTCATGCCGGCGCCCTGCCAATCCGCACAGTAAAAGCCGTTCCCTTCCCTTTTTCGCTCTCCACCTGAATATCGCAGCCGGTGCAATCCATGATCCTTTTGACAAGCGCCAGGCCAAGGCCGTTGCCCTCTGCCGCATGGGAGGTATCCCCCTGATAGAACTTTTCAAAAATATGCTTCCCTACTTCCGGAGAAATGCCGGGACCGGTATCGGAAATGCGCACCAGAATATCCGGCCCCAGAGCCTTCACCGAAAGGGAAACGACGCCCCCGGGCGGCGTAAACTTTACCGCATTGGAAAGCAGATTATGCCACACCAGCCCCATCATTTCCGGATCGGACCAGGCCGCCAGCCCTTCCTCGATCTCCGTTTCCAGAGAAAGGCCTTTTTGCTCTATAACATCTTCAAAACTCAGCAGGAACTGAACAGCCTGTTCTCCCACATCAAATGCGGAAAATGCCGGCGGGATGGATTGATTCTCCAGCTTGTTCAGCCGAAGAATATTGGTTACCAGCCCGGATAAACGGCGGCAGCTATCCTGAAGCGCACCGGCATACTCGATACGCGTACGGTTATCCAGCCCTTCCTTCTGCAGCAGCACAGCATAATTCTGCATGGCAGCCAGCGGCGTTTTCAGTTCATGAGACACATTGGCAATAAAATCGGAACGCAGCGTTTCCATCCCCGACAGTTCCTGGGCCATCCGGTTCATGCAGTCAATGATTTCATCAAAGGCCTCCTGACTGCCCCGAAGAGAAGGGATGGGATGGGAAAAATCCCCCTTCATCATCCTTTCTGCCCCCTGTGTGATAATCCGAACCGGACGGTCCACCGTGATACGGCGGTAAACCCAATGGCAAAGGGCAATCAGCAAGCTTAAAGCCAGCACATTGATCAGGGTAAGCTTTGCCGCCTTGCCAATATTCTCATCCGTAAAAACAATGCCCATAGAGGATGACATGGTGGACAAAAACAGCAGCATACTGGAGGTGACCAGAAAAGCAACCAGAAAAAAGGACAATAAAAACGGATGAAGCGCCCTGAGCCGCCGGACGAATCCCTTCTGTTCACTCATTTTAACACCGCCTTATAGCCCAATCCGTGCACCGTAACAATTTCAAAACCATCGCACTCCGCCAGCTTGGCCCTGAGTTTCGTCATATACACATCCACGGTTCTTGGCCCAGATGAGGAAGATACATCCCAGAATTCATCCATCAGCTGTTGACGGGTGAAGGTTTTCCGGGGATAGGAGAGCAGTTTGAACAGCAGATTAAATTCCCGCTGCGTCAAAGCAATTTCTTCTCCCTTCAGGTATGCCGTGCGTTCTTCCGCATCCAGCAACAGATTACCCGCCTCCAACCGGCGATTGGATGCAATCCCCGCCCGCCGAAGCAAAGCGCTGATGCGCAGCAGCAATTCATCCAGATCGATAGGCTTGACCATATAATCATCCACGCCCGCCCGGAACCCCCGCTGCTTGGCGGCAAGATCATCCCGGGCAGTCATCAGCAGAATGGGAATCTGCTCATTCAGACTGCGGACAGCCTGAACAAATTCAAAGCCGTCAATCCCCGGCATCATAATATCAGAAAGAATCAGATCAAACACCTGGGCATACAGGGCGTCATAAGCCGCCTCGGCCCCCAGGCAGCCCACCGCCTCATAACCGCTTTGATGGAGAAATGCACAAACCGACCGATTCAGCGCCTGATCATCCTCTACAACCAGAATGCGAAACATTGCGCCGCCCTCCCCCCTGTTTTTTTTTTCAATTATAACACAGCTTTGTTAAAGTTTTGTTTTCATCCGAAAAAAACAGAGGAGGCGGAAGCCGCTATTCTTCCGCCCCGGAAAGACTACTTATTCTTAACGGCGTCGATTCTGGCCTGGGCTGCTGCCTGACGGGCGTTTGCCTCTTCCAGCTGCCGATCCCGCTCCTGCCGCATGATCGTTTGACGGGTATCCGGCTTGCTCATGGCCTTCGCTTCCTCCCACTGGGCCTTTGCTTCCGCTTTCGCCGCAGAAAAATTGGCTTTATCCACTTCATGCTGGGCTTTGGCGCTTTCTTTCATATCCTGGATTGCTTTTTTCAGAAAATTGGTCATTTTTTTCATTCTCTCTTTCTTATTCCTGAAGCATACGGGTGCTCATCTGCATGATCTGGGCCTTATACTGCTGCTTGCGGTGACGAAGAATTTTCTTATAAAGAGGAAAGTTTACACAGGCCATCACCAGGCCGATGATCCCCAGCACAATCCCGGGAGCCATGGGGTTCTCCATGCCGACAACAGCGCCGATTTCGGTCATCACCAGGCTCATGCCGCTGCCCATAATCAACGCCCCCAGAATGCCAATAATCCAGGCAAACAGCAGTGCAGGACGCCTTACCTTTGCATCCAGCGCCCGCAACTGATCCAAAGGTGTGTTTTCCTTTTCTGTATACTGGTCCCTGATCTTCCGAACAAAAAACTCCTGATCTTCCCTGTGCATTTTAACAGCCTCCTTGCTTTTTTCCCTTGGTTACGGCATGAGTATAGCCCCGCGGTTTATCAGAATCATTGATGTTTTGTTGATGTTTTGTTAATTCACAAAAAACAGTTATCTTTTTTCTCTCCAGGTTTTCTTAAAAAGTTCCATTCCCATGTTACTGGACAAAATAGGAAGAATAAGATATACTATACAAGTGGAAAATTGTGTATTTGACAAAGACGGCAGTTCTGCGCTTTCGTCTTTCAATAGAATCAAGGAGGATCACGCCATGCAAACCGTACCCTTTGGCAAACTGGGCTTTCAGGTATCCCGTCTGGGCTTTGGCTGTATGCGTCTGCCCACTAAAAACGAAGGCGACAATCAGGTAATCGACCGGGAGCGGGCCATCGCTATGATCCGCAACGGCATCGACAGCGGCATCACTTACGTGGATACCGCCTATGGCTATCATAACGGCGAAAGCGAAATTGTAACCGGCCTGGCCCTGAAAGACGGATACCGGGAAAAGGTGACCCTCACCACCAAGCTGCCCCCCTGGAAGGCCGAAAAAGAAGCCGATCTGAACAAGCTGCTGGATGAGCAGCTGAAAAAGCTGGATGTGCCCTATCTGGATTTTTACATCCTTCATGCATTGAACAAGGATTCCTTTGCCAAGCTGCAGGCTTTCCATTACAAGGATTTCTACAAGCAGGCGCTGAAGGACGGCCGGATCAAACATACCGGCTTTTCCTTCCATGACAACAAAGAAACCTTCGAAACCATCCTGCGGGATTATGATAATTGGGGCCTGGCACAGATTCAATACAATTATTTGGACGATAAAGAACAGGCAACCGAAGACGGACTGAAGCTGGCAGGGAAAATGGGAGTGCCCATCGTGGTGATGGAGCCCCTCCGCGGCGGCGCCCTGGCGACCCCTCCCGGCAATGTGGCCGAATTGATCAACAGCCATGAATCCAAGCGCAGCGCTGTGGAATGGGCATTTAAATATGTGGCCAACTATGCGGAAGTAGTGACCATCCTCAGTGGTATGAGCAATGAGGAACAGCTGCAGGATAATCTGCGTATCTTTGAATCCCTGAGCGTTGGCAGCATGACGGAAGCCGATATGGCGTTTGTGAAGGCGCTGAAGGAAGCGTATCTTTCCCGGATGCCCATCAAGTGCACCGGCTGCTCCTACTGCGTGCCCTGTCCCCAGGAAGTAGCCATCCCCCGCATCTTCGCCGCCTATAACGATATGCACAAATTTGATCGGCCCGGAAACCTGAGCTGGACTTATAAACAACTGCTGGAAAAGGGAAGCGACGCCTCCAAGTGCGTCCAGTGTGGCGCCTGCGAAAGCGTATGCCCCCAGCAGCTGCCGATTATCGATTGGCTGCAGAAGGTGGACCAGGAATATCAGCGCATCAAATAATCCAAATGCATCATTTTCGGTGCGGCGGGAAAGCCTATGATTCTCTCGCTGCGCCTTTTTCCATTTTTATTGCGGAAGGAAGATGTTTCCATGCCGGACAAGCTCTTTGGTGTTTTCCCCATCTATGCGCTGCTGATCGTCAGCGCCATCATCGTCGCGCTGATCCTGTGCAGCCGAGAAGAAAGGCGGCTGGGTCTGGAAAAAGATACGGTGATTGAAATGGCCCTGTGGCTGGTGCCGGCGGCAGTGGTGGGCGCCCGGCTTTACTATGTGGCCTTTGAATGGGAACGATATGCCCATAATCTGGCCAGCATCCTGTACATTTGGGAAGGCGGATTGGCCATTTATGGGGGCGTAATCGGCGGAGCCATCGCCGCATTCTTCTTTGCCCGGAAAAAGAAGCTTTCCTTCGCCTTGCTTGCGGATCTGGTAGCCCCGGTATTGATCCTGGGACAGGCCATTGGCCGTTGGGGGAATTTCTTTAACGGGGAAGCCTACGGCTATCTGGTGGAAAACCCCGCCTGGCAGTTCTTCCCCGCCGCAGTCTTCGTAAACGGCGAATGGCACATGGCCACCTTTTTCTATGAATCCATCTGGGATCTGGCAGGCTTTTTCCTGCTCTGGCTGAACCGGAAAAAGGTCAAAACCCGGGGCAATCTGTTTCTGGGGTACCTTGTCTGGTACGGAATCGGCCGCTTCTTTATTGAAGGCCTGCGCACCGACAGCCTCTACTGGGGCCCCATCCGGGTATCCCAGGCATTGTCCCTGCTGATGGTGGTGGGAGCGGGAAGCGCCCTGATCATCCGGCAAATCCGGAAAAAGAAGGCCGCCTCGCAAGCCTGATAAACCAATCATCAAAAATACCGCCCCTTTCGGAGCGGCAAGCGGCTTGAACCGTCAGATGGTATTGCGCATCTGCTGGAATTTCTGTTTGGCGGTCTGGATATCCTGGGGCTGGGCGGGCTTGGTCTGATACCAGTTCTTCTGGTGCATGGCATTGAAGATATCCAGCTGGTCCTGGCCCATCTGCAGGTAGCAATCGTTGAGCACCTGGCGCAGGCCGGGATGGGCCACCTCCAGCACGTCGGAGGCCACATTGACCATCAGGGCCTTTTCCTGATAGAGCAGATCAAAGGCCATTTCCTGATCGGAAAGGGAGCGATCCTGGGGCGCGGTCTGATAGGCCGCCTGCTGATTATTGGCAGCGGCAGCAGGATTGGTATTCCAGGGCTGATTGGGCTGAGGCATTGCTTTTCCCTCCTTTACTGGCAGCCATTGAGAAATGCGCAAAGCGCATCGTAATGGCTCCGATGATGCTGGGCAACCTGGGCGGCTACCTGCTTGAGCTGGGGATCCTGAAACTGGGCGGCCTGATACTGGGCGGCGCGGCAGCACATGGCCATATGGGTCAGCTGGTCCTCCAGGACGGTGAGATCCTTGCTGGTAAGGCAGCATCCGCATCCATTGGGCATTGAACATCCCTCCTTTTATTTAGGTCCACCCTTAGAATGACCAGAGCGCCTCTGCGCTATACCATCCGAATGATCACAACGGAGGCAGATATATGAAAAATTGGCAAATGTATCGGTTGATCCTGCGTTTTCTGCCCTCCAAGGGGTGCATCAACGCATCGAATCTATCCCCAAGCGATCAGGCAGCAGCGGAAAGAATGCTACGGCGTCACCGGTGTGTAGGGGCTACCCTCTGTATTTTTGATGAAACAGGCGTAACGGAGGAAATGGCCTTCGGCGCTGCCAGGAAAAATGGAGAAAAGGCAGCCTTGGACACCGTCTATCGGGCCGCATCCGTCAGCAAATTCGTTACCGCCTTGTGCGTCATGAAGCTGTGGGAACAGGGAAAAATTGATCTGGACCGGGACATTGCGGAATACTTTCCCTATTCCCTGCGGCATCCCAAAGCGCCGGATACGGCCGTCACCCTCAGAATGTTGCTCTCCCACACAGCAGGTATCCATGACGGCGACGCCTACAATCAGGGCGTTGGCCGGGGAATCGTCCTGGGTGAACTGCTGAAGAAGGACAGCTACACAGCCCATCTGCCCCATGAAGCATGGGAGTATTCCAATCTGGGGGCAGGCATCGCCGGGGCGGTCATGGAAGCGGCCCTGCAGACGGACTTTGAAGCGCTGATGCAGCAGCATCTCTTTGCCCCTCTGGGAGTGCAGGCCACCTTCTATCCCCAGAAAGCAAAAGGGCTGCTGGCGGATGCCTGCCGCATTCTTCCCCCTCAGAAGGGCCCCAATTTCAATGCGGAGGCCCGGAAAAGCAAGCCGCTGCCGGAAGAAAAAGTGGATGAAGAGCATCATTATGCCCTGGCCCACGGAAATTTGTGCATCACGGCCCGGGATCTGGCCCGGCTGGGGATGGCGGGGATGACGCCCGGGTATCTGAAGCCGGAAACATTGGCGGAAATGCGGAAAATCATCATGCCCTTTGGGACACGCGCCCATAATCTTTCCCAGGGGATCGGCACCTTCATCCTGCAGGACACCGCCATCTCGCCCCGGCCCCTGTACGGGCATCAGGGCATGGCCTACGGTGCGGTGCACGGGCTCTTCTTTGATCCGGAAAGGAAAAAAGGCCTTGCCCTGCTCACATGCGGCGCCAGCGAAGCCAGGGATGGCGTGCTGGCTGATCTGAACAAGGATCTGATCACCCACTTCATAGGGGAAAAACATGGATAAAATCATCGAAATCCAGCGGAAAGCCGGGGTGGCCCGGGTAAAATTCCTGTCCGGGGAGGAATTGAAAATCCCCTCTCCCCTGTTTGTGGAACGGCGGTTGCGGGAAGGGGAAATGATGGATCCCGCCGCCTATCGGATGTTTATGCAGCAGCGGGGATATCCCCATGCCCTGGAAGCAGCCATGAAATATCTGGCCCTCAGGGAAAGAAGCGCGGCAGAGGTGCGCTCCCGGCTGAAAAGATCCTGCTATGATGAAGGAACCATTGAGCGGGTATTGGATGCCCTGGACGCCCACGGATTGGTATCCGACGTCCGATTTGCCGAGGGCTGGGCCCAGAGCCGCAGCAAAAAATATGGGAAAGCCCGCATCGCCCAGGAACTGAAGATCAAGGGCGTGGAAAATGATCAGGCCCGGCAGGCCCTGGATACCATCTCCCCGGAGGAGGAAATGATCCATGCCCTGCAGCAAGCAAAGAAAATGACCCGCCGACTGCAGAGCGATCCCCAGAAGATGATTCAGGCCCTGGTGAGGAGGGGGTTTGCCTGGCCCCTAGCCAAGAAGGCAGTGCATCAGGCGCTCCTGGAAGAAAACGCCGACGGACGGGGATAAATCACCCCTGCCCTTGCCTGAAATGCATCCTTATGCTATTATTATTTTTGTTGGAAAATGTGCATGAAAATGCCAGGGTTCGCCGTTTTATGGATGAACCCACCATAAAGGAGGAACCGATCCCATGAAACGTATTGCCGCCCTGCTGCTGAGCCTGATTTTGCTGGCTACCGCCCTGCCCGCCTTGGGCGATGGTGTATATGCCGGGGAAAACACCCTGCTGCGCAGCCTGACCCATAACTGCCCCAACACCGGCATCATGCTGCCTGAATCCTTTAACCCTTATCAGACCACCTATCTTCTGACAGTGGCTGATTGGGTGACCCGGCCCACATTCACCCCCACCGCCTATGACCCCAATGCGGTGATCACCGTGAATGGGCAGTATGTCCGCTCCGGCCAGACCAGCCAGGTGATTTCCCTCACCGATGAACCCCAAACCGTGACCATCCGGGTACAAAACGGCAGCGAATCCACTACCTATACCATCTTTCTCCAACGCCGTCCCAGCGAAAAGCGCACCCGGGTATCCGCCGGGTTCATCAGCCGTATCTACCAGAAGGGCACTACCATGCGCATCGACGCCGATCTGGTCACCCTCAAGTATGCCGGCGAGGATTACGGCAGCGGCAACTATTCCACCTATACCAATGCCACCCGCGATTCCTATGATTACGCCGTGGCCCCCAACTGCATCTTCTATTACGGCACCAAGGCCAACTGCTACCGGGCCAATAACATCAACGATTTCATGCGCAATTATCAGCTGTATAACAGCACCCTCTACACCCTCATCTACATCGAGGATGAAATTGTGGCTGTATTTCCCTATGGGGCCGACTACTAAATCGGTTGGATTTATCAGAATGCTGACAAACATAAAATGACCGCTTGAAGCGGTCATTTTTGTTTGGCAAGGATTTTCCGCAATGCTATTGCGCCAGGATCTCCATGAATTCCTCTCCTGTGATGGTCTCCTTTTCCAACAGATAGCCTGCCAGACGATGCAGTTTTTCCATATTCGCAGAAAGAATCTCCCGGGCGGTCTCATGGGCAGATTTGATAATCCGATTTACCTCTTCATCAATCCGGGCCGCCGTTTCCGCAGAGCATTGAAGATAGGCGTCGCCTCCCAGATAGCGGCTGCTTTCCCCCTCCAACGCCATCATATCAAACTGGCTGCTCATACCGTAGCGGGTCACCATGGCCCGGGCCAGCTTTGTGATCTTTTCAATATCATTGGCAGCTCCGGAAGTGGCGGAGCCGAAAACCAGCTCCTCCGCCGTCCGGCCGCCGGTGAGGGTGGCAAGCGTGCGCAAGGCATCCTCCCGGGTCAGCAGCACCCGTTCATCCTCCTCCACCTGCATCGTATAGCCCAGGGCCCCGGAGGTGCGGGGAATGATGGTGATCTTGGTCACCGGCGCGCTGCCTTTTTGACGGGCAGCTACCAGGGCATGGCCGATTTCATGATAGGCAATGATTTTCTTTTCCTGATCGGAAATGACGGCCCCCTTCCGCTGATACCCCGCAATCACCGTTTCCACACTTTCCTCCAGATCCTCCCGCGAAACAGCCCGCCTGCCCATTTTCACGGCGCGGAGAGCCGCTTCATTGATAATATTGGCCAATTCTGCCCCGGAAGCCCCGGAGGTAGCCCGGGCAATGGGGGCAAGATCCAGATTTTCTTCCATCTTCACGGCCCTGGCATGCACCTTCAGGATAGAAAGCCGCCCCTGCAGATCGGGCAGCTCCACAGGAATTCTGCGGTCAAAACGGCCGGGGCGCAGCAGCGCCGGATCCAGGATTTCAGGGCGATTGGTTGCCGCCAGAATCACCACGCCCTTCTTCCCATCAAAGCCATCCATTTCTGAAAGCAGCTGGTTCAGCGTCTGCTCCCTTTCATCATTCCCGCCGCCTATACCGCCGTTATCCCGTCTTTTTCCGATGGTATCGATTTCATCAATAAAAACAATACACGGAGCTTTTTCCGACGCCTGTTTAAATAAATCCCTCACCTTGGCGGCGCCCATGCCCACAAACATCTCCACAAATTCTGAACCGGAAATGGAAAAGAAGGGTACCTTTGCCTCTCCTGCCACTGCCTTGGCAAGCAGTGTTTTACCGGTGCCGGGAGGGCCTACCAGCAAAGCGCCCTTGGGCAGCCGCGCGCCCATCCGGGCGTATTTATCCGGATCATGCAGAAAATCCACAATTTCGGAAAGGGCCTCTTTGGCCTCATCCTGCCCCGCTACATCCTGAAAAGTCTTCCCTGTCTGGGCCTCAATATAGATTTTGGCATTGGCCTTGCCCAATTGCAGGGCGTTGGCGCCGCCCACCCGTTTATTCAGCGACCGCATCAGCAGCCGCCCCATCAGGAAAAAGAACGCCATGGGCAGAATGAAAGAAATCAGAAAGCTGATCAGGGGACTGGCCTGGGTGGGAATGACGGATTCAAATCTCACGCCATGGTCCAATAGCCTCTGCGTCAGGGCATCATCCCAGGGCCAGATGCCGGTTTTATAAAATACGGGCCGGCCGCCGTCTCCGCTGGCGGTGAAAAGCATCATGCTGTCCTCATAAGAAACATGGGTCACCTTGCCTTCATCCACCATTTTCACAAATTCATCATAGCTGATTTCATGAACCTGAGGCTGCAGCAGCGCCGGAAACACGAAAATATTCAGCAGCAGCATCACAATGCTGACAATTCCGCAATAATAGATCAGGGGTTTTCTTTGACTGGGCTGTTCCTTCATATCCGTTCCCTCCTTACGGAAGCATTATCCTATGATCAGAAAAGGAAATCAATCCCCTGACGCAATGGAGACGTTTTCCGTTCCGTTTTCCGCCTGATTGCGCCCTTTTTTACGGCGGATATTGGTCATATACCCCATCACAGATACCCCAAGGGCCGCCAGCGCATCAAAAATAATATCCTTCATGGTATCCAGAAGGGCCTCCCTGCCCGCCAGTTCCCGCCCCTGCTCCGTGGCATATTTCTGCATATTCAACCCCAGCGCAGTATCGCAGGCATATTCATAAATCTCCCATACCGCGCCGGCAGCCAGAGCAAAGCAAAAAGCAAACAGGGACAGAAACAATGGGCTCAGCTGCACCCGGACCCGCGCGTCCCGATTGAGAATATCCACCAGAATAAAGCCCAATGCCCCCAGCATAGCCCCGGAAAAGAAATGAAGAATGGTGTCCCAATGAGGCACCAGATAATAAAATTCGAATACCTCTCCCAGGAATACAGCGCAATAAAGGAAGAGATAATAAAGCACATAAATAAAATGGGGAATACCCAGCTTCCATTTCTTATTGAGCAGGGAAGGCAGGGACATTACGATAAGCCCCAGGGTGCATTGGGTGAGCATCAAAAGATAATCGCTTTTTACTTTGATATGCTCCTGCCCGTCCGGTGCAATTTGCGGGGCCATCAAAAACCGAACCGCCGAATACACAATAGACAATGCCAGGGAAATAAACAAAATGATGCCCAGGATTTCGCTGACAGGACGTTTTCTCTTTTTCATGATCTCCGCTTCCTTTTCGATGCAGGAAGGCGGCGTTCACATCGCCTCCTCCCCCATTTTTTGTACATTCGCCCCCAGGGCGTTCAGCTTGCCTTCCAGGGCTTCATATCCCCGCATCAGATGGCCCCCGGCGTCATCGATACGGGTATCCCCCTGGGCGATCAGCCCCGCCAGCATCAGCGCTGCGGCTGCACGCAGATCCGTTGCGGTGACAGAGGCGCCGTTCAGCGGCTTGCCCCCCTGGATCAGGGCCAATTGCCCCTCCACCCGGATCTGGGCGCCCATACGGCTCAGCTCCACCACATGCATGAAACGGTTTTCAAAAATGGTTTCCAGAAATACGGAAAGCCCGTGGGTCTGGGTGGCCACCACCATCAGAGGCGCCTGCATATCTGTGGGAAAACCGGGATAGGATAGGGTGCGGGCCTCCATTGGATGGCGGGCCCGGCCCCGGAGACGCAGGCCTTTGGCGTCCTCCTGCAGGATCACCCCGGATTCGGATAATTTGAACAGCAGCGCCCGCATATGATTGCTTCTGGCCCCGGAAAGCAGCACGCTGCCATCAGTAAGAGCGCAAGCACAGGCCAAAGTGCCCGCTTCGATTCTATCCGGAATAGGAGTATATTCTGCTCCGTGCAGTCGCTCCACGCCCTCAATCATGATATTATTGGTGCCGATTCCCGCAATGCGCGCCCCCATGGCTGTCAGGAAACAGCAAAGATCGGCGATCTCCGGCTCCTTGGCCGCGTTTTCAATCCGGGTAACGCCCTTGGCCAGCACCGCCGCCATCACCAGATTTTCCGTGGCCCCCACGCTGGGGAAATCCAGATATATATTGGCCCCCTTCAGCCTGCCGCTGACCGATACCGCGCCTCCATCCAATTCCACCCTGGCCCCCAGTTTCTGCAGGCCCTTCAAGTGCAAGTCAATGGGCCTTTGCCCAATCGCGCAGCCGCCGGGCATGGTAAGCAGGCATTCTCCATTTCGGGCTGCCAGCGGCCCCAGCACCAGCACGGAAGCCCGCATGGTGCGTAGCAGGGGATTTTCCCGGGGACTATCGATGGCAAGCGCCCGAATTCTTACGTCGCTTCCTTCTTTTTGTACCTCCGCCCCGCACACCTGAAGGATTTCCAACATATGCCGGGTATCCGTAAGCTGAGGCATACGATGAAGGATCACTTCTTCACGGGTCAGAAGGGATGCAGCCAGGATGGGAAGCACAGCATTTTTGGATGTGCTGATTTCCACTTCCCCGGACAGCCGGGGAGAAGGATGAATCAGATAATGGGGCATGGAAGGCACCTCCACAAAAATTTTTTCGTTTTCGCGGTCATTGTGCCCGGCTGCACGCAGAAATTCTCCGGCCGAAAAGCAGCAAAAAGCCGCTCCCAGTCAGTAATTATCAGCATATCAGCGAAAAAAGGCCAAATTCGGGCAGCTTCCAGCCAGAATTTTTTATTGGCAAAGCATGGGCCTTATGATACAATAAAATGCGAACGTGTATTCTGAATTATTTTTCATTTTTCCGGGACCGCCCGGCAGGAAGGACGATATGAATCAATTTGTTTTAAAGGCCCCCTATACCGCCCGGGGAGATCAGCCCCAGGCCATTGATGCCCTGGCAAAGGGCGTTCAGGCAGGGATGCCCGCCCAAGTGCTGCTGGGGGTTACCGGTTCCGGCAAAACCTTCACCATGGCCTCCGTCATCGAAAAGGTGCAAAAACCCACGCTGGTGATTGCCCATAACAAAACACTGGCTGCCCAGCTCTGTGCCGAATTCAAGGCATTCTTTCCCGACAGCGCCGTGGAATACTTCGTTTCCTATTATGATTATTATCAGCCGGAGGCCTATATCGCCTCCTCCGATACCTACATCGAAAAAGACGCCTCTATCAATGATGAAATCGATCGGCTGCGCCACAGCGCCACAGCAGCACTGAAGGAGCGCAGCGATGTGATTATTGTGGCGTCGGTAAGCTGCATTTATTCCATGGGCGATCCCAGCGAATATGAAGGGCAGATGATTTCCCTTCGCCCAGGCATGGAAATGCAGCCCGAGGAGCTGATGCGCCGGCTGGTGGAAATCCAATACAATCGCAATGATGTGGAGTTTGACCGCGGAAATTTTCGCGTTCGCGGTGATACAGTGGAGATTATTCCAGCAGGAAAGCTGGAAAATGGCATTCGAGTGGAGTTTTTCGGCGACGAGATCGATCGCATTTCTGAATTCTCCGTGGTGGACGGCCGGGCGCTGCACACCGTCCAGCATGCCGCCGTCTTCCCCGCCACCCATTATGCCACCTCCCTTCTCAACCGGGAGGAGAATATCGCCCACATCGAACAGGATATGTATGAACGCATCGAAGCGTTTGAAAAAGAAGGCAAATTATTAGAAGCCCAGCGCATTGGCCAGCGCACCCGATACGATATCGAGATGCTGCGGGAAATCGGCATGTGCAGCGGCATTGAAAACTACAGCCGTTACTTCGACGGCCGCTCCCCCGGCGATCCCCCCTTCTCCCTGCTGGATTATTTCCCCGGGGATTTTCTGGTGATGATTGACGAAAGCCATGTGACGGTGCCCCAGATCCGGGCCATGTATGCCGGGGACCGGGCCCGGAAAACGGCGCTGGTGGATTACGGATTCCGGCTTCCCTCCGCCTTTGATAACCGGCCCCTGACCTATGATGAATTTGACCAGCGGGTGAAGCAGGTGATCTATGTTTCCGCCACGCCTGCACCCTATGAAAAGGAGCGGGCGCATCAGATCGTAGAGCAGATCATCCGGCCCACAGGGCTCTTGGACCCCAAAATCATCCTGCGTCCCGCTACCGGGCAGGTGGATGATCTGGTATCGGAAATTCATCAGGTGGTGGAAAAGAAAGAAAGGGTGCTGGTGACCACGCTCACCAAAAAAATGGCGGAGCGGCTCACCGATTATCTGGATGAGATGGGCATCCGGGTTCGCTATCTCCATTCCGATATCAAAACACTGGAAAGAACCAAGCTGATCCGGGAGCTGCGGATGGGCGAATACGATGTGCTGGTGGGCATCAATCTGCTCCGCGAAGGGCTGGATCTTCCGGAAGTTTCCCTGGTGGCCATTCTGGATGCGGATAAGGAGGGCTTCCTCCGCTCCGAAACCAGCCTGATCCAGACCATCGGCCGGGCCGCCCGGAATGTGGAAGGCCGGGTGATCATGTATGCCGATGATCTCACCGATTCCATGGCCGCCGCCATCAATGAAACCAATCGCCGCCGGGCGCTGCAGGAGGCCTATAACAAAGAAAACGGCATTACTCCTGAATCGGTAAAAACCGCCGTACGGGCGCTATTGGAAATCACGGATAAAACCAGTGAAGAAATCGGACAGGGCATGGAGGCCTCCGAAAAGGATGAATGGATCAAACAGCTGGAGGATCAGATGCTCACCGCCGCCTCCCAGCTGGATTTCGAAAAGGCAGCCAAGCTGCGGGATCAGCTCTTCGCCATCCGGGGCGACGCGCCCATAGATAAGCACCAGCCCTCCAGAAGGAGACGGGAAAGAACGCGGAAATAACAAGGGCAGGGGAACTGCTAGAGAAATGACTTCGATTTGGAAATATGAGATAATTCAGAATTCGGAATGCGGAATGCGGAATTATAGAATGATTCCAATGATCGTTCCTCTTGCTGCTCCTTTTAACAAATATCAAGGAAAACAAATATTTGACCGCCTATCTAAATTCCGAATTCCGAATTCCGCATTACGAATTATTTCAGAAAAGGATGCTCTATCATGCCAACATTCTGCACCCTCTGCCCCCGGAATTGCCGGGTGGACCGCACCGAAAAAACCGGATATTGCGGTATGGGCCTGCAGCCCAGAATTGCCCGGGCGGCCCTGCATTTCTGGGAAGAGCCCTGCATATCCGGAACGAAAGGCAGCGGCACCGTTTTCTTTTCCGGCTGCACGCTCCGCTGCGCTTATTGCCAGAATTATCCCATCAGCCACCAGGGCCAGGGAAAGGACGTCACCGTCCCCCGGCTGGCTGAAATTTTCAAAATGCTTTATGAGCAAGGGGCGCATAATATTAATCTGGTGACAGGCACGCCCTTTATCCCTGCCATTCTGGATGCGCTTGCCATATACCGCCCGCCCATCCCAATCGTGTGGAACAGCGGAGGCTATGAAAAGGCAGAGACGCTGAAGCTGCTGGAGGGAGCAATCGACATTTATCTGCCTGATTTCAAGCACGTATCCCCCCGGCTGTCCGGTCTCTGCGCCGGGGCGCCGGATTATTTTGATATTGCATCCCAGGCCATCCTGGAAATGTGCCGCCAGACAGGATCACCCCAATATAATGAAGAAGGCATGATGCAAAGGGGCACCCTGATCCGCCATCTGATTCTGCCGGGCTGCACCATGGATTCCTGCAAGGTGCTTTCCTGGATTGCGGAAAATCTGCCCAAGGGCACCCCGGTATCCCTGATGCGCCAATACAGCCCGGAGCCTTGGTGTACCATAAAGGGCCTGGACCGGCGCATCACCGATCAGGAATACGAGCGGGTGCTGTCCCACTATCAAGCCCTGGATCTTTCCGGCTACACCCAGGAAAAGGAATCCGCCGATACCGCCTATACCCCGCCCTTTGACCTGACCGGGGTATAAATCCGCCCCAATTCCATCGATTCTTTTAAAGGTTTTTCATCACTTGTTCAAAATTTTTTCAAATTCTTGGTTTATAATCTGGGTGTATCCCAAAGAAATCATAAAAGCGGGCAACCGCTTGAACAGGAGGTTCCAAATATGAAAAAAAACTCTTCCAAATTCTTCGGCGTATTGGGCGTGCTGATTGCTCTGATGATGATCTCGGCGCCGCTGATGGCAGCCGGTGCCGATACCAAGACCATCCCCGCCGATGAAATCGACGCCATCATCAACACGAGCACCGACGCCTCCCAGGTGACCAGTCCCTTTATCCAGGTGGCCAATCAGGTGCGCAACAGCGTAGTGGGTGTGAACAATTATACCGTTTCCTCTTCTTACTACGGCTACGGCTTCAATTTCGGCTACGGCTTTCCGGGTGAGCAGCGGGAAAGCCTCTCCGGCACCGGATCCGGCGTAGTGATCACAAAATATGGCCATGTGCTCACCAATTTCCATGTGGTGGAGGGTGCCTCTCGGGTGACCGTCACCATCGCCAATGACGAAAGTGAACACGAAGCCCAGGTAGTGGGCTATGATGCCAATCTGGATATCGCGGTGCTGCATGTGCCGGGGCTCACCCTCACCCCCGTTCCCTTGGGCGACAGTGATCAGCTTCAGGTGGGCGAATGGGCCATCGTGATCGGCAATCCTTTGGGTGAAGATTTCGCCCGCACCCTCACCGTGGGCGTGGTATCCGCCATCGACCGCAAAGTCACCGATACCTCCACCGACCGTTACGGCCGCCGCACCTCCATCACCAATACCATGATCCAGGTGGACGCCGCCATCAATTCCGGCAATTCCGGCGGCGGTATGTTCAATACCCTGGGCCAGCTTCAGGGCATCCCCGCCCGGAAATACTCCTCCTCCGGCTTCTATTCCACCTCCATTGACAACATCGGCATGTGCATCCCCATCAATGTGGCCAAGCCCCTGATTGAGCAGGTGCTGCGTGCCTACAAGGATGAAGGCCCTGCCGCCCCCGCCGGCGATGAAAAGGCCGACGCCGATGTGGACGCCAACAATCCCCTGCGGGGCAAGCCCCGGCTGGGCATCTCCGGCACTCATCTGACGTCCAATCTGAATGGCGCCCTGCCCCTGGGCGTGCTGGTAAAGACGGTGGAGCAGAATTCCCCTGCCGAAAACGGCGGCATCCTGCCCGGCGATATCATTGTGGAGCTGGATGGGGAAGTAATCACCGCCATGAGCCAGCTGCAAAACGGCCTGGCCGGCCATCAGGAAGGGGATCAGGTGCAGATCAAGGTGTACCGTGACGCCAACCTGGCTGAGCAGGTGAACGCCCAATCCGGCGAAAACGGCCTGCGCATCGATACCACCAAGCTGGGCGAAGGCGAATATATCGACCTGACCATCACCCTGCGCATCGTGGACGATATGGCGTTCTAATCCTGCCGAATCACATAAAAAACTCCCCCGCTGAGCGGGGGAGTTTTTTATCGCAAAGTACGGATCAATCCTGGGGCTTTTCCAGGCTGAGCCGCCGCTTGGCGGGAGAAAGATTGATCCACATGGCGGGGCGGACGCCGTAACCCTGACGATCAGCGGAAATGCCATACCGATCGATCG
>SVGR01000163.1 GCA_015056265.1 Clostridiales bacterium | reverse complement strand
TCAAATGCCTGTAGACCTCTGAAACAGGTGAGAAAAACGTGCAATTTTGACCCGAAATGCCATAGAAAATGACCCAAATTCTTACTTGTAGACACCAGAGACAAAAATGGTTAGCGAGTGGGAATAAATCCCGCACCTATTTGACAGAATTAAGAACCCGAAACCCCTTGCAAATCAAGGGTTTTCGGGGTTCTTGTTTTTTGCTTGAGTATTGCCTTTGCGGAACATCTGCGGTATCTTTGTGGTATGATTTGTGGAACAAGTTAAAGAAGTTAAGAGGGCGTATCCAATGAAATACACAACATACAATGTTCAACAGATAGTTCGCGAAGGACGCAAGGGAAAACCTTGGCAAGCAAGAGCAAAATATAAAGATACCAATGGCAAATGGAAAGAAGTAAGTACACGAGTTCGTTTTTGTATACACTTTTTTCTCTTCCCTTTTCCCGTAATGTCCTTAGCAAGATGTTGCCCGATGTGAGAGACAAGAAGTAGGCCAACCGCTACCTTTTAGAAGCCATAAGAACACATATCTTTTTTGCAATAAACATTCTTGGCAGCCATTTGTATGCTGATGGCTTACTTTTTTATGTTTTTTTGCTTGCGGCGAAGCGACAGAAACGGTGTCAAATGTAATCGTCATGATCCGATCATCGATTGAAATTTTCTGTTCTTTGCATCCCGATTCGTCCCCTTCAAGGATAGACAAAAGCGCCGAATTGTGATACTATATAATGTGGTTTTATATGACATGGTATGGAGGATTAAAGCCTTGAACGCACATGAAAACAATCGCTTGGAAGCCCTGCTGGAGCAGGTACAAAAGCCCGCTCGATACACCGGCGGTGAAATGAATACCTGCCAGAAAGAATGGGACAGTGTGCCTGTTCGTTTCGCTTTTTGTTTCCCGGACACTTATGAAATTGCTATGTCCCATTTGGGCATGAAGATTCTATATCATCTGATCAACGCCCGCAGCGACGCCTTGTGCGAGCGGGTATGCATGCCTGGCGCTGATATGGCCGACCTGATGCGTGAGCAGAATATACCCCTTTTCGGTTTGGAAAGCCGCGCTGCACTCAATGAATTTGATATTGTGGGCTTTACACTGCAATATGAAATGAGCTTTACGAACATTCTGGAAATGCTGTCCTTGGGCCGCATTCCCGTATACAGCAAGGACCGCGGCGAGGATATGCCCCTGATCGTGGCTGGCGGCCCCTGCGCCTTCAATCCCGAACCGCTGGCCCCCTTCATTGACGCCTTTATGATCGGCGACGGCGAAGAAGTGATGCATGAACTGATCGATGTAGTCCGGGATTGCAAAGCGGCTAATGCAGGAAAAATGGACACCCTGCGCGCCCTGGCCAAGATAGAGGGCGTTTATGTGCCAGCCTTGTATTCCGTCAGCTATAATCCCGATGGCACCATTGCCACCTTTGCGCCCAATGATCCTGCAGCGCCGGCAATGGTGAAAAAGCGCGTTGTGAAGGATCTTACCAATGCATCCTATCCCACTGCCATCCCCGTTCCATACACTGAAATCGTTCATGACCGGATGGTGCTGGAGATCATGCGCGGCTGCACAAGAGGCTGCCGCTTCTGCCAGGCCGGTATGCTCTATCGCCCCGTTCGAGAACGCAGCATGGAAAAGCTGCTGGAACTGGCAGATGAACTGCAGAAATCCACCGGCTATGAGGAAATGAGCCTTTCTTCCCTCTCCTCCGGGGACTTTACCTGCCTGCCCGAGCTGATCCGTGAATTGATGAAGCGCTATAAAGAGAAACGGGTTAGCGTAAGCCTTCCCTCCATGCGCATTGACAACATCGTGAAGGATTCCCTGGAAGAGGCGCAACAGGTGAAAAAGTCCGGCCTCACTCTGGCCCCGGAAGCCGGCACTCAGCGCCTTCGGGACGTTATCAACAAGGGCGTTACCGAAGAAGACCTGATACGCGCCGTATCCGATGCCTTCGAATGCGGCTGGAGCAGCGTTAAGCTTTACTTTATGATGGGCCTTCCTACCGAAACGGACGAAGACCTGCAGGGGATCGGCCAGCTGGCCCAGAAAGTGGTGGGGGCATACTATCGTCAGCCCAAGGAAAAGCGTTCCAAAAACGGCTTGAAGGTTACTTGCTCTGCATCCGTGTTTGTACCCAAGCCTTTCACACCTTTCCAGTGGGCTGCTCAGGATACCATTGAAATGGTACACGAAAAGCAGGCGGCGCTGCGCCAGTATCTCAAACTCAAATGCGTCAATTTCCACTGGCATGAAAGCGAGCTTTCCATGCTGGAGGCTTGTGTAGCCCGTGGCGATCGCCGCCTGGGCGACGTGATCTACACCGCCTGGCAAAAGGGATGTCGGCTGGATAGCTGGAACGAGCATTTCAAATATGATTTGTGGGTGGAAGCATTCAACGAATGCAATCTGGATCCTGCTTTCTACGCCCACCGCGAACGCCCCTATGAAGAAATCCTTCCCTGGCAGTTTATCGACGCCGGGGTATCCCAGGAATATCTCAAGCGTGAAAATGAAAAGTCCAAAGCCGGTGCCGTCACCAAAGATTGCCGCAAGGGCTGCAACGGCTGCGGACTGCACAAATGGCACGTGTGTGATTGGGTGGAAAATCCCCCCCTGAAAGATACCGATACCCTGAATGCGCCGTTGTTTGATTGAGGAGGGCTGCAAAATGAAAATGATCGTTGTATTTGAAAAAGCCCCCCGGTTGCGTCATATCGGGCATCTGGATCTAATGCGCGCCATGCAGCGGGCGCTGCGCAGAAGCGGCCTGCCCCTGCGCTATTCACAGGGCTTCAATCCCCATATTCTGCTGAATTTTGCGGCGCCGCTGGCCGTCGGTATGTCCGGTAATCGGGAAATTATGGAGGTTCCTTTGGAGCATGCCGTTTCCCCGGAAGAATTTCTTAAAAAGCTCTCCGCCGCCCTGCCACCGGATCTTCCCTGCCTATCCGCCCACAGCGTGGATGATCGCCATCCCGCTCCCATGGCGCAGCTGACCGCTGCCATATATGTAGCCAAATTGGAAAGCGTTCCGGATCATTTTGAGCAGGTAATAGCTTCTTTCCTTGCCCAGGAGGAGATTCCTGCCATCCGCAAAACCAAATCTGGCATGAAGCCCTGCGATATCCGGCCAATGATTTATGGCCTCACCATCCAGGGACAATCGCTGCATATGACCCTGGCTCTCAGCGAAAAGGCCACTTG
>SVGR01000162.1 GCA_015056265.1 Clostridiales bacterium | reverse complement strand
TACTCCACCCCCACCCTGATTCCGCCCATCATGCGGAAATTCCCAAAGCTGAAGCTGATCTGTGCCCACTTCGGGGGCTACAGCGAATGGGAGGACGCCGCCAAATGCCTGGCAGGGGAAGAAAATGTATATGTGGATTGTTCCTCCTCCTTCTTCGGCATGACCAGGGAGCGTGCCAAGGAATTGATTGATCTCTACGGAGAGGATCGGGTGCTCTTCGGCAGCGATTATCCCATGTGGCATGTGGGCAAAGAAAAAGAAATCCTTTTGTCCCTGGGACTATCTGAACGGGCGCTGAAAAAGATTTTCAGCGAAAATCTGATCAAGCTTCTTGGATTATAGCGTCAATATATAAAAGCGCCTTTGCCTTTCCGCTTTTCCAGCAGAAGGCAAGGCGCTTTTTTCATTGGATGGATAGGACGGGAATTATCGCCATTCCTCATTACCGATCATTTCAGTTACCGGTTTTCCGGATAAGAACCAGTTCCAAATCGTCTTCAACGATGGTCATCGTATCGCCAACGAGCGTGTATTGTGCAGGGGCGCCATCCAAAGCGATGATATCGCCATCAACCGTATAGGACGCTTCTTCATGGCTCAATTCTTCCCCCATCAAGGAGGTGGCAATAATGCAGCGACCGTCGGCAGTAAATTCCATCGTGGCGCTCATCAGGGGCAGGTAGGGCTTGATTTCCGCCACTTCTTCTTCAGGAATGCCTATCATATCCAGCATTTTGCCCACATCAATACTCCACACACCCACAATATCGGCAACGGAGGACGCAGCAGGAGCAGCAGCAGAAGCGCTATGCTTGGTCAGGATCATTTCGGTTCCATCCGGATCCACAAGCGTCAAGGTGTCGCCGGAACGGGTTAGGACAGAGTTGGTCCCGTCAGAGAGCACTACGGTATCGCCGATCAGAAGATACTCATATTCTTCCCGGCTTACTTCGGCGCCAACAGTCGTTTCCATGACCATCTTCCTGTCCGCAGTAAATTCAATGGTCATGGTCATGCCGCCAATCAGCTCCAGGAACGCATCGATCTGATCTTCCGGAATGCCCTGCATCACAAAAATAGGCTTCAGATCCACATCCCAAAGGCCTTCAATCTCACTCTGAGTAATGGCCTGGGCAGAGCAGCAAAGCCCCAGCATCAGCGCCAGCACGATCGCCAGCATCTTCACGGTCTTTTTCATTTTTTGTTCCCTCCGTTAAAATATTTGGGCTTCAGTTAAGTTTTCCTCTTGTGCCATTATATCACAGTTATTCCCCATTGTCCATGGATGACCGGAAGAAAAGGCAGGAATAGAACAGGCCGCCGATGCCGCAAATGCCCTCCCCCCCACGGACAGGGGAAAACGCATCCGCTTTCTCTAAAAGCGGCGCCCTGTCCTTCATATCGTCTGCCGCCGCTCAGGCGTAATGCACTCCATTTTTCTGAGATCGCAGAAAAGCTCCTCATGCTGTTTGCAGAACAAAGCAGGCATTTTATCCAAAGAAAAATACTTCAAATCCATCGTTTCCCTGCAATCACAGCAAAGGCTTCCGCCGGTTACCTCAAGTTCGTAAGCAATGCAAATGCTCTGGGCCTGATCACCGTTTGGATATACCATGTCACAATCAGTATAAATCCCGATCAGTCGGCCAACGTTCACATCCAGGCCCGTTTCTTCCTTTACTTCCCGGATCGCCGCCATCTCGGGCGTTTCGCCCAATTCAATGGCGCCGCCGGGAAATCCCCATTTGCCGCTGTCACCCCGCCTTTGCAGCAATACTTCTCCCCTTTCATTAAAGATGCAGCCGCCTGCAAACACGAGGATGATCTTTTCATGGCCTGCCTTGCCGCGGATCCATTTGATATAATTCTTCTTTTCTTCCATACTTTATCCTTCTGATGCGTCCAGCAATTACGCACACATTTCACGGAAAAAAGGCTGATAGAATGTCAATCAGTAAAAATCCAGTAACAGTTTTGGTGAAAGCGCGAGAGGATGCTTCTTTTTCAAAAGAAACATCCTCTCGCATATTTATTTATGCTCTTAAAACTGCATTGAACTGTTCCTTAGCAATCTTCAGGGCCTTATCGGTGACCCGGTTGATTTCCTCTTCGGTGAGGGTATGATCGGCAGCGCGGATGGTGAGAGAGAATGCAACGGACTTGTTGCCCTCGCCGATCTGCACGCCCCGGAATACGTCAAACATCCGGATATCCTCCAGCAGCGCGCCGCAACCCGCTTTCATGGCGTGCATCAGGGGGCCTACCTGCTGGCTATCCGCCATCACCAGCGCCAGGTCACGATTGACGGCCGGGAAGCGGGCGATGGATTTCACCTGAGCGATGGGCTGAGTATTGGCAAAATACAGGGGCAGGTTGATATGGGCCACATAGGCGCGGCCGGGAATATCAAATTTTTCCGCAGTATCGGGATGCACTTCGCCCAGCACGGCCAATTCTTCACCGTTCACCAGAATGGCGCAGCGACGGCCGGGATGCAGATAGGGCTCGTCGCAGGAGGCGATTTCCCATTCCATCCCAGCCTGCCGGCACAGGGCCTCCACCACGCCGCGGATCGCGTAGAAATCCACATCGCCGTACATACCGATGGCCAGGGCGGGATTTTCGGTGGGCAGGTTTTCGGCAGTGCGGTTCTGGGCGTCAAAAATGGTGCCCAGTTCGTAAATGCGGCCGTTTTCATTGCCGTTTTTGGCATTGGTGGAGAGGGTCTTGAGCAGCCCGGGCAGCAGGGAAGTGCGCATACAGGCGGTATCCTCGCCCAGGGGATTGCGCACCATCAGGGGCTGATTGCGCTTATCTTCTTCCTTCAGGCCCAGATTGGCAATAGCCTTGGCGGAGATGAAGGAGAAGGTCATGGTTTCATAGAAGCCCATACCGGTGAGTGCCTTGCGCAGTTCGGCCTGGCGGCGGCTCTTATCATTGAGGCCGCCCATGGGGCTGGCGCCCCGGAGACGGGTGACGGGAATACGGTCATAGCCCGCATAGCGCAGCACTTCTTCGCAGATATCCGCTTCCTGATCGATATCCTGACGGAAGGCGGGGGCGGTGACGGTCAGCTCATCCCCATTGCGGGAAACGGTGAACTGCAGTTTTTCCAGGATCTTCACCATATCCTCGGGCTCGATATCCACCCCGGCGCGGCGGGCCATCCGCTGGCAGGAGCAGGTAAGGGTAGCGGGGATGATGGGATGGGGATAATTGTCATACACGCCGGA
>SVGR01000161.1 GCA_015056265.1 Clostridiales bacterium | reverse complement strand
GAGATAACGGCGGGATCTTCCTGAGGAGTGCCGGCGATGAAGAGGATTTCTTCGCGGCCCATTTCGCGGATCTTTTCGATGGCGGGGGTGGCGCCGGGCACGGCCTGGCACATCACGATGGCCTTCACGTCGGGATTAGCGGCGAAAGAGACCAGCTTGGAAATGGTGGTTTCCGTTTCGGACATGAAGTTGTCCGGATAGGTGTCGGTGATGATGTGTTCTTCGCCCCAGAAAGCCTTGGCATTTTCAGCGGCGCGGAATTCTTCTTCACCCTGAGATACGGTACCGGTGAGGATGGCGACCTTCCAGGTGCCTTCTTCTGCCACGGCGAAGGACGCCATGGAGAGCAGCATGGCCAGGGCCAGGATAACGCTCAGCATTTTCTTCATAATGTGTTACCTCCTTCAAATTTATCCGCTCGGGATTCAGTCCCTGTCGGAATCGAGTGAGTAGAGTATATCACCATTGCATGAATATTACAAGAGGGGGCAGCGCTTCAAAAATTACGCCCCAAAAAGCCCGAAAACCCTTGAAAAATAAGGGTTTTTTGGCATTTTTATATTTCTTTTTCCAATCCAAAATACAATAAAGAAACATTGTATTTCCACCCAAAAACCGGATAATTATGTGATTTTTGCATTTATAATTCATATTTTTCTGCCGAAAAGAATGCATGCACTCCACTGTCGATTCTTTTTTTATCACCGCGGCTGTTCAAAAAAGGGCGGCCATCTGCCTGTTTTTTTTCCGAATACATGCAAAAAAAGACTGCCCTTCGGCAGTCTTTATATTTTGTTATTGCATTGCCCGGCGCTTTTTCATCAGCAGCACCAGCCCAGCGGCGCTGATCATCAGCAGCGCAGCGAAAATTATCAGGGGCAGATGATCGCCGGTATCCGGCGGCTCGACGGGGGAATAAATATTTTCGAATTGCAGCAGAATATCTTCCACTTCCTGGCCGTTTACGGCAACCAACGGCTCCACCTGATTTTCCCCATTGGCCTGGGGGGTGATGCGGATTTCATAGACCACATCGCTGTAAATCACGTTTTTATCGCCGCCGTTAATTTCACTGAGCTGATAGGTATAGGTTTTGCCCAGATCCTCATCGGCAAATACCAGCCGCAGGGAGGCATTGCCTTTTGCATCGGCGGTCATGGTATAGTTTTCATCAGGGTTTTCCGCATTCTGCAGCAGGAATTGGAATCCCTGGGGCGTGATGGTATCATCGGCCATGGAGGTAATAATCTTTTGAATCTGGATGTTCACGCCGCCCTGCTCAGCGGGGAAATAGGGGGCGTCAAAAAGATTGATGACGGAATTGGATTGCTCCACAATATAAGCGATGGTGGTGGGGATGGCAAAGCCGATCACCGCCGCCATAGCAAAGAGCAAGGCCATTTTCAGCCAGTTCTTTTTAAAATTCATAGGGCCTCACTCCTTTCTGAAAATTTGATCGGATAAAGTGTTTCATTTAATGGGGATGCAATCCCTCCGGCGCTTCGCGCCACCTCCCTTTACACAAGGGGGCAGAAATGCCTTCCGGCCATCAAAAGGCACGTTTTTTCCCATGCCCTTTGATAGCCGCCCCGCCCCGAAGGGCGGGAACGGCTTCAACGTTCATATGAACGTTCGTACAACGCTAACTATAATTACTTGATAACAGTAGCGCCAGTAGCAGTATTGGTGATATCAGGAGTACCAACGATGGTGGTATTCACAATGGTCAGAGTGGAGTTATCAGCGGTGCCGCGGAGAATGATGGTTGCATCGCCATCAGCATTGGCGGACTTGAGGGCGCAATCCTTGATGAGATAGGTTTCAGCCGCGCCAACGCCACCGGAGCTTTCGCCGAAGCGGACAGCATAGCCCTTTACATCAACTTCACAGCCGATTACTTCGACATTATCACTGTTGTTGAAGTTCAAGCCATTCTTGGACTTAACAGTGCAGTTTTCTACCAGAATGCCGTCAATGCCCTTGGCCTGGACCAGAGAATGAGCATTTTCAGTGACGGTGCAGCCGATAATCTTCAGATTCTTATCGCCGCCGGTGTAGGACTTGACGCCCACAGCGCCGGGAACATCGAAGGTGCAATTTTCAACGGTCACATTGCAGGTGTAGCGGGTATTGTTATTGCCCTCTTCGCCCAGATTGATGCAGGCATCGGCGGAAATGCTATCAGCCTTGAAATTGACATTCTTGACGGTCAGACCGGCGGTCAGAATGGTGGCGCTCTTGCCGTCTACGGTCAGGAAGCCGTCAAAGGTATAGCCACAGCCTTCAAGGGTGACCTTGACGTCGGGCTTCTGGGTGGCAGTCACGTCGCCTTCGATGTCATCGCCCAGCAGAATGATGGCGCCGTCGGTAGCATCGTCGAGAGCCTTCTGAAGTTCAGCAGCGGTATATACAGTCACGGGCTTAGTGGGGGGATTGTCCATCCAGGGGTGGTTATCAGCAGTGATTTTGCCAAATGCGGCATCCAGAGCGGTAGCGGCATCGGAGAAGCCATCAGCCTGCACGGCCTGAGACAGCACCAGCACTTCCCAGGTATCGCCGAACTTGGCGCAATCTTCATTGTCAGCATCGGAATCCAGGAACAGCTGCATCAGAGAGGGAGTAGAAATTTCGTTGGGGGCCAGCGCTTCATCATAGGTGAATACGCTGTAAACATAATTCACACCGTCGATGTCAACAGGAGTCCAGGAGGTTTGAGTCAGTCCATCAGGACTTACGTTGACATGAATAAGATTGTTGGGGTCGTAGTCGGGGGCTTCGATCGCGATGATGGTGCGAACGAAGGCATCGGATTTACCGGTGTTCTTCACGGTGACGATCTTATCGATAACGTTCTTCAGGTCTTCGGTAAACACCAGGTATTCGGTGCCATTCACGATGGCGCCTTTACCAGCATCGGCCCATGCAATGGGGCCAACAGCGGGGAGGGCGGGCTTGCCCTGAGAGAAATCCACCAGTTTGCCGTCTTCACCGCGTTCCTGTTCGATCTGCTCGATCTTGACGGAACCCAGCGTCATTACGTTGACGGCAGAAGCTTCATCAGACAGGTAGGCAATGGTGCCGGAGGAAGCCATGGCGACGGAGAGAACCAGCGCAGCCACAAGAATCCATTTACGGGATATTTTCATAGTGGTTTCCTTCCTTTCTTGAAATGGGGCTGCCATTTCACTTTATGCCTACCCCCGCGTTTTGCACAGGTCAGCGGCAATCAAAGGGCACGCAT
>SVGR01000024.1 GCA_015056265.1 Clostridiales bacterium | reverse complement strand
GCTAAGATGGTGGTAGTGGCTCATTGAGTTGCTCCTTTCGTAGTTGTCCGCAAACACTATTCTAAAGGAGTTTCCTCTTTGAGTCACTATTTCTTTGCTCTGTTGCACTTACATTGTAAATTCAAGGTACAAAAAAACGAATGTCCCAAAGTGCCGCTGCCCCCTATTTTTTCACCCGCTATGTTAAGCAGGCCGGTGCCCTGCGTGTACTTACTGCCGTCCCCTGGCATGCCTTGCGGCACGGGGGCATGACATCCATCCATCGACCCGGGCTCCGTTTTGTGAAATGTGGGTAAAAACAGGAAGCTGGCGAACACCTCAGGATCATTCTTTCATTCCTAATTATATGCACCGGGAAGAGCCTTGTCAAGGTGCATCGGAACTAGTTTTATTTTCCTCCATCATTCCCCGGATTCTAGTCAGATAAAAATCGCATAATTCCCGGGCAAATTCGCTGTCCGCCGATTCGCTCGTGATGCGCACCAGGGGCCGATGATCATCGGGTACAATGGTGGCGCATCCCCCCTCATGCTGGATGCGCACGCCTTCTGCAAGCGTGTGGGGCAGCCGTGTCTCATCACACAGGGCATGGAGAATGCGGCCCTTATCCCGGGGGGTACAGGGAGCCTCCCGGCTGAGAATATGGGTTTCCGGCAAACCAGCAAGCAAATCCGACAGCGTTCCATGCTTGAGGGCCTGGCACAGCATCAGCAGCGCCGCCACCCCATCGGCCATCACTCTGCGCTGCTGCAGGCATGCATCGCTGTGATCAGGCGGCACAAGGGGCGCAATATGCGCCGCCGCCCGGGGCACTCCCGGCAAATCATACAGCCGCCCTGCCTGACGATGGCACAGATACAATTTCAGCATTAATTGCTGCTCCGGCGTGGGCAAGCATCGGGCCGTAAACGGGCATACATCCCGGCCTTCTGCATCCAGAAGGAATCCCGTTTCCTGATCCGAAAGGGCCATTTCTCCCGTAGGCGCCCAGCGCACGCATCGAACATTCATCCGCTCCAATCCCTCTCCGGTCATCCGCCGCAGCAAGGCGCTGTCGCAGCAGATAACCACCGGTGACCACAGAGGTTTCTTTGCATCATCCGGAAGGATCCGAGCAAGATACATTTCCTCCCCGCCCCGCAGCCGAATAATTTCTCCCTGCCGGGTAAAGGCCGGCGGCCCATCTTGACGCATCACACAGGCGTCCATGGCCGCCTGGAAACGGCTGGCCAGGGGTGTTCCTTCTTCATCCAGAAAGGTGAGGGACTGGCCCTGGGCATAGATCCCACCCCCCATTCCAAGCGATGGCACCAAACAGCGCAGGGCGGAGAGGGTCATTTTACCCCCGTCCAGCACCCGGCAGCCCGCTGCCGCCAGTGCGCCGCAGGCAAGGGCATGCAGTGCACTGCTGTCCTCTCCCCTGGCGCAGATTAACTGCCGCTTTTCCGTCACCCGTCCAAAGGCCATGCATAAACTACAGGCCTGCTCAGCCGATTCGCAATCCGCACCTCGGCCTGTCCACAAAGGTGCGGACAAATCCCCGTTAACGATGCTGCGATGAACCGCCGCTCGGGAAGGCGCCTTCAGATGCGGCCAGATCCGTACCCCGGGCCCCAGTTCCGCCCCAGCGCCTACGCTGGCCCCCCGGCCCAGGGCACATCCGTCCGCAAGCCTGGCCTCCTGCCGCACCACTGCGCCCTCGCACAGGACGCTTCCTTCTATCTGCGCCCGGGCAGATGCCGCTGATTTGGACCATAAGCAGCTGTCCTTGATCACCGCACCCGGGCCCACCTGGCAATGATCCCCGATCACCGCATTTTCCAATACCGCCCCGGGACCGATCACCGCCTCTTTGCCGATCAAGCAATGGCCCAGAAGACGAGCCGTGGGGTGAATCCGGGCGCTTGCATCCTGACGAGAAGGATGCGGAAGGGCAGTTTCTCCCCGCAGCAGCGCCTGCTGAGCGGAAAGATAAGCCCGAAGATCCCCCACGTCGCACCAATAGCCCGTGGTTTCAAAGCCGTACATGGGCAGCCCCTTCTCCAGCAGCGCCGGGAACACATCCTTGCCAAAATCATATGGTTCCCCCGCGGGAATGTATTGGAAAATCTCCGGCTCCAGAATATAAATTCCCGTATTCACCAAATCGCTGAATACCCGGCTCCAAGTAGGCTTTTCAATAAAGCGGGTGATTTTCCCCTGACCGTCGCACATTACCACCCCATAGGGCAGGGGCACGCTGACCCGACGCAGCACCAATGTGGCCAGCGCCCCCCTCTCCCTATGAAAGGCCAGCGCCCTGGTCAGATCGCAATCCGTCAATCCATCCCCGGATAAAACAAAAAAAGTGCCCCGCAGCTGATCCCGGGCCAGGCCGATGCTGCCCGCTGTCCCCATGGGACTTTTTTCCTCATAATAGCGCAGTTTCACCCCGTATGCGTCCCCCTTGCCGAAGGCCGCCCGAATTTTCCTGGGCTGATACCACAGCGTGGCCCCCACATCCGTGATCTGATGGCTTTTCAGCAGCTTCAGGGCATAGCCCATCACCGGCTCGCCCAGCAAAGGAACCAGGGGCTTTGGCATATTCAGCGTCAAAGGATGCAGCCGCACCCCTTCCCCCCCTGCCATGATCATCGCCTGCACCGCCATGCGCATCGCTCCTTCCCGCATCCCTTTGGATATAATGCTATTATGTGCGGCCAATGGAAAGGATATGCCTATTCGTGAAAGGAATGATACAAGATTGTAAACAGATGAAATTCGCTCTTGCGTTTTATTGGAAAAAGTGATATTACTTATAAGGGAAACGCATTTTCTTTTTAATTAACAATTTTTGGAAGTGAGATTTCATGGAAATCAATTGGTACCCGGGGCACATGGCCCGGGCAAAACGATTATTGAGCGACCAATTATCCCGGGTGGATGTGGTGATCGAATTATGCGATGCCCGTTTGCCCTTTTCCAGCCGTAATCCTGATTTGATGAAGCTGACCAGCAAAAAGGAAAAGGTGCTGATCCTGGGGAAGGCCGATCTGGCCAATCCCAGCATCACCAACGAATGGCTGCGGATTTTCCAGAGCAAAGGAATCACCTGCGCCGCCCTGGATATGAACCGCCAGGCTAGACAGGCCCTGAATCTGATCGATAAAGCTGCCCGCGAAACGGTAGAACGGGCCGCTCAGCGGGGGATCAAAAAGACGGTGCGGGCCATGGTGGTGGGGGTGCCCAATGTGGGCAAATCCACCTTTATCAACCGGCTCCACGGCGCCCCCATTGCCAAGGTGGGGGATATGCCCGGCGTAACCCGGGCCAACCAGTGGGTAAAAATCTCTCCCTATCTGGAGCTGATGGATAGTCCCGGCCTGCTCTGGCCCCGGCTGGATGATCCGCTGGCGGCAAGGCGTCTGGCTTATATCGCCGCCATCCGGGATGAGGTGCTGGATACCGCCCAGCTGGCCATTCAATTGCTGGAAGATTTAAAGCTGATGGCACCCCAGACCACTCAGGAGCGCTTCAAAATCAAGGATATGACCCTCACCGGCCCGGATCTATTGGATGAAGTATGCCGCGGCCGGGGATTTCTGATGAAGGGCGGCGTCACCGATGTGGAACGCGCCTGCAAGGTGATCCTGGATGAATTCAGAGGGGGAAAGCTGGGCCGGCTGACCCTGGAAGCCCCCCGGGAGGAAAAAATTAATGACCAGGAAGCGTGAAGAAAGGCTGCAGATCCTGACCCAGACGGACGCCCCCTTATGGCAGCAGGGCATTTGCTTTGCCGGCATGGATGAAGCGGGCCGGGGGCCTTTATGCGGCAATGTGGTGGCCGCCTGTGTGGTGATGCCCCCCTCCCCGCTGCTGGAATGGGTGGATGACAGCAAAAAATTATCCGCCGCCCGCCGGGAAAAAGTATTTGATGAAATCATGCAGACCGCCTTGTTTGTAGGGATTGGCGAGGCATCCCCGGAGGAAATTGACGCAATCAACATCCTGCAAGCCACAAAAAATGCCATGCGTCGAGCGGCCCAGGGCTGCCCGGCCCAGTTATTTTTGCTGGACGCCCTGTCCAACCTGGGATTGCCCGGAGAGGAACGGGGCATCATCCATGGGGATGCCCTGTGCTATTCCATCGCTGCCGCCAGCATCATCGCCAAGGTAACGAGGGACCGACAATTGGAAGAAATGGACAAAATGTATCCCGGCTACGGCTTCGCCCAGCATAAGGGATACGGCACCGCTCAGCACATCGCCGCCCTGAAGGAAATGGGCCCCTGCCCCGCCCATCGCCGTTCCTTCATCAAGAATTTCGTATGAGCAACGCCCTCACCGGCCTAATGGGCGAAATGCGGGCCGCCGCATACGCCCGGAAAATGGGCATGAAAATCCTGAAAAAACGCTATCGCACCGCCCACGGCGAGATTGATCTCATCGTCCTGGATGGGGATACCCTGGTGTTCATTGAGGTAAAGGCCAGGCCCCAAGGCGATCTGGGCCAAGGCATCCGGGCCGTAAACGGGGAAAAGCAGCGGCATCTGCGTTATGCCGCCCAATGCTTTCTTTCCCTCCATCCTGCCCGGGATATCCGCTTTGACGTGATCGAAATCAGCCGGGCCGGCATCCGGCATATCCGGGACGCTTTTTCCTGATCCCCGGCAAGGGCAACCATTCAGCAGCGGTATAAGGAGCAAACATGAAAAAAAGAACCTGGCTTTTTCTGGGCGCAGGGGCGCTGATCCTGTTGGCGGCGGCGCTGATTATTCTGCTGCCCTCCTCCGGCCCCGGCGGAACCTATGAAAACCTGATCCTCAACGGGGATTTTGAAGCACGGAATGCAGAGGGGCTGCCCCTGGAATGGTATACCGACGCCTATTCCTCCCAAATGGGCACCCGCTATCTGGGCACGGAGGGCAAGCGGGGCCTTGGGGTATCCGTGGTCAATCCCGGGCCCAACGACGCACGCTTCGCCCAGATCGTATCCGTTTCCCCTGATACCCTCTATCGGCTGCAGGGCTATGTGAAGGCCGATGCAGAGGGGGGGCTGGGGGCCAATCTTTCCATTGAAGGGGTCTATGTTTTCTCCTCCTCCGTTTACGATACGGAAGGGGAATGGCAGCAATTGACCCTCTACGGCCGCACCGGCCCTCACCAGCATACCGTCACCGTATATGCCCGTCTGGGCGGATACAGCGGCGAAGCCACGGGCCAGGCATGGTTTGACGATGTGACGCTGTGCCGGGTGGACAATGTGCCCAACGGCTATCTGGCAGAAAAATGGTATCTGGACACAACCTCCTCCCTGGCGGAAGCCGCAGAAAAGGAGGGCACCGGCAGCTGGCTGCTGATAATCTGCGCCTTGGCCTACGGGGCGCTGTTTGCGCTGATGCTTCCCTTCCTGCGGGAAGAAAAAATCACCCTGACCAAGGGCGGTCCCCGGGAGCGGATCTCCTGGCCCCTGCTGGCAGGGCTGATGATTCTAGCGGCCGCCGTCCGCATCGTAATCGCCCTGGCTGTGCCCGGGTATGATGTGGATATGGGCTGCTTCCGTGCCTGGGGTACCCAGTTTGCCCATATCGGCCCTGCGGAGTTTTATCAGTTTTATGAAAACGGGGGCGGGCATTGCGATTATCCTCCCGGATATATTCTCATCCTGGGCGGCGTAGGCGCACTGGGCCGCATGATGGGCGGGGTCAGCGATCTGATGGTGAAGATGCCCCCCATCCTGGCGGATCTGGCTCTTTGCATGCTGATTTTTACGGAAGGAAAAAAATATCTTCCCCAGAAAGCTGCCCTGTCCCTTACCGCACTGTACGCCTTCAATCCCCTCTCTCTGGTCACCGGCGCCGCCTGGGGCCAGGCGGATGCGGTGCTGACGCTGCTAATAGTGCTCACCGTAATCTTCGCCCTGAAAAAGCAATGGAAATGGGCGTTGCCTGTATACATGATCGCCGTGCTGGTAAAGCCTCAGGCTCTGATGTTCGGTCCTCTGGGGCTGGCCGCCCTCATTGCCCGTCTGCTGCAGAATTGGAAAACGGAAGAATGGAAAAATACTCTGAAGGATATCTGCATCGGTCTGGGCTTAGCCCTGGCCGCCGCCCTGATCATTGTGGTGCCCTTCCTGATGCGCAGGCAAAGCATCGGGGACGCCCTTTCCTGGCTCATTACCCTCTACCGCAATACCATGAGCCAGTACAATTACATCACCCTCAACGCCTGCAACCTCTATTTCCTGCTGGGTGAAAACTGGATCAGCGTGGAAACCAACATCAGCGACAAGCCCCTGATCCCCCTGATCAGCTATCTGCTGATGACCATGCCCCTCATTGCCGCCCAGATCACCGGTAAAATCAGCCTGAAGCAACAGCTGCGGAATAAGCAAGACCGGCTGGAAACGCTGCTTCCCCTTGGGCTTTCCGCACTGCTTCTGATCACGCTGGCCATTCTGACGATAGCAGGCAGCCTCACCTATGCCCTCCTTGGCAGCTGCATGATCGTGTACGCGGTGGGCCTGGCCATCATCCTGTATTTCCGGGGCAAAACTGTAAAGAACCTGCCCTTGCTTGGGGCTGCGGTGCTGCTGATGTTGTATTGCACCGGTTCTATGATGCACGAACGGTATCTGTTTCCCTGCGCAGGGCTACTGCTGGTGGCCTATTATCTGAAAAAGGATAAGCGCATTCTGTATCTGGCCCTGGCCGTATCCATTGCCGGCTTCCTGAATGTGGGCTGTGCCCTGGATCGAAACATCCGCATCGGTGGCTTTGAAGGGCATCTGGATGCTCCCGCCTATGCCATTGAGAGCGATACCGCTTTCCTTGAATACATGACCGCCGCTATCAACTGCCTGATCGCCACCTTTGCGGTTCTGCTTTCCCTGCAGCTATGCAAAAGCACCCCCGATACGCTTCCCCTTAAGCCCAAAACTACTGCCCAGCAGGAGGCCGCGCCCCGGCGCAGCGCTCCTTTCCACGAAAACGGTCCCCTGCCCCGGATGAAAAAATGGGAATGGGCCGTGATGCTGGGCATCACCTGCGCCTATGCGGTGCTGGCCTTTGTCAATCTTGGCTCCACAAAAGCCCCCCAAAATGCCTGGGTATCCCAGGCGCCGGAGGAAACGGTCACCATCGATCTGGGGGAAACCCGCGCCTTTGAAATGTATTATTTCGGCGGCATCCACGATTACGACAGCAATTTTACCGTCCATGTCAGCGATGACGGGGAAAACTGGCGCAACGTTTATTCTGCTGCCATGTCCATCGGCGATTGCTTCAAGTGGAAAACGGTGGGCGACTATATGAACAGCCCGCATGCCGCCGTGATGAACGGCCGTTATGTGCGCATCACCGCCGATCATTACAGCCTCACCCTCTTTGAAACCCTCTTCCGTGATGCCGAAACCAAGGAATCCCTGACCGCCGTATCTGCTGTCAGCAGCCTGGATAACCCCACTACCGCTGCCATCATCGATGAGCCCGGCACCATGGAGGGGGAACCCGGCTGGTATAATTCCACCTATTTCGATGAAATCTATCATGCCCGCACCGCTTACGAGCATCTCCACGGCATGCGGCCCTACGAAACCACCCATCCGCCCCTTGGCAAGGTGCTGATGAGCTGGTGCATCGCCCTCTTTGGCATGACGCCCTTTGGCTGGCGCTTTGCCGGCGCCCTGGCAGGGGTTCTGATGCTGCCGGGGATGTATCTGCTGGGCAAGCTGCTCATCAAAAAGAAATGGGGCGGCCTGGGGGCAATGCTGCTCATGACCTTGGATCTGATGCACTTCACCCAGACCCGCATCGCCACCATCGACAGCTTCGTGACGCTGTTCATTATCTGGGCAGTCTATTTCATGCTGCGGTGGTTCTTCCTGGATTATTTCAATGTTACCTTCCGCAAATCGCTGATCCCCCTGGCGCTGTCGGGGCTGTTCATGGGCCTTTCCATCGCCAGCAAATGGACGGGCTGCTATGCGGCAGTGGGACTGGCGCTGATCTTCTTCTTTGGTCTGCGCCGCCGGCAGCAGGAAATCTTCTGGGCGCAGGATGTATCTCCCAAAAAACGTGACGCCGGCCAGGCCCTGGCGGCGGAAAGCGGCTATAAGCGCCTGGGGCTTACCATTCTTTCCTGCTTCCTTTTCTTCATTTTCGTGCCCCTGCTGATCTATTATCTTTCCTATATCCCTTATTTTGCCTATTCCGGCGGGGTATCGGTGCAAAAGATCATCCAGGCGGCGGAAGGTATGCTCAGCTATCATGCCACCCCCGGCCTGGGCATGGATCACGATTTCTATTCTCCCTGGTATCAGTGGCCCCTTATCGGAAAGCCCATGTGGTTCTATTCCACCATGCTGGAAAATCCCGGCATGGAATCCTCCATCATGACCATGGGCAATCCTGCGGTATGGTGGACGGGGCTGTTGGGGCTGCTGGGTGCTGCATGCCTGTGGGTGAAGGAGCATCTGAACCGGGATTGCACCCTGTCCATCCATATGGAAAAGGATGAGCCCCGGTATGCGCTGCTGCTGATCTGCTTTGCCGCCCAGTATCTGCCCTGGGTGCTGGTGCCCAGAGGCACCTATATCTATCACTACTTCCCCAGCGTGCCCTTCATCATTCTGTGCACTCTGCTGTGCCTGGAATGGGTGGGCAGACGATGGAAAAAGACGGCCTTTGTCGCGCTGATCGTGCTGCTCTGCCTGGCCGCCGTACTGTTCATCGCTTTCTTCCCCTATGCCAGCGGCGTGGAGGCGCCCCGGGCATGGATGGACGCCATGAAGTGGTTTGACCGGTGGATTTGGTACTGATTCTCTACATACGATGCAAAGAGGTGACGGGCTGATGCTGGCACGAACGCTGTGCTTTGCCCTGCAGGGCGTGGATGGACAGCCGGTACTGGTGGAAACGGACGTGCGGGGCGGTATGGGCGGATATTCCATGGTGGGATTGCCCGACGCCGCCGTCCGTGAAAGTAAGGACCGGGTAAGCGGCGCATTGCGCAATTCCGGCTATGCCATGCCCAGCGGAAAAATCACTATCAATCTATCCCCTGCCGATCTGAAAAAGGAAGGGGCTGCTTTTGATCTGCCCATTGCCGTTTCCATCATCGCTGCCTCCCGCCAGGCAGGGCTGCCTGATCTGACCCGGACGCTGCTGCTGGGGGAATTATCCCTGGACGGATCGCTGCTGCCCGTGCGGGGCGTGCTTTCCATGGTGATCGCCGCCCGTCAGCAGGGCATAGAATCGGTGGTGCTGCCCCGTGCCAACGCCCCTGAAGTGCAATCCCTTTCCGGCATGCTGATCTATCCGGCGGCCAATCTGGCCGAAGCGGTCAGTCACCTGAGCGGCCGGATGCCCATTCCTGCCCAAGCCCAGATTCCTTATGAAAACAGCCTGTCCCAAAGTACTCCCATCCTGGATCTTTCTCTGGTAAAAGGGCAGCAAGGGGCACGACGGGCCCTGGAAATCGCCGCAGCCGGCGGGCATAACCTGCTGATGATCGGTGTGCCCGGCAGCGGCAAAACCATGCTTGCCCGGTGTCTGCCCGGCATTTTGCCCCAGATGACCTTTGAAGAAGCCTGTGAAACCACCCGCATCCATTCGGTGGCGGGGCTGCTGAAGCCCGGGGAGGGCCTGATGACCCAGCGTCCCTTCCGCACGCCCCATCACGCCGTATCCGCCCCTGCATTGGTGGGCGGCGGTATGGATGCCCGGCCGGGGGAAATTTCCCTGGCACATAATGGGGTGCTGTTCCTGGACGAACTGCCCGAATATGCCCCCAACGTATTGGAAGCCCTTCGCCAGCCCCTGGAAGACGGCTTTGCCTCCATCTCCCGGGTGCACGCCCGGGCCCAGTATCTGTCCCGGTGCATGCTGGTAGCAGGGATGAATCCCTGCCCCTGCGGATATTATGGCAGCCGCACCCGGCAATGCCACTGCGGGGAATTTGCCATCCGGCGGTATCTGAGCCGCATTTCCGGCCCGCTGCTGGATCGTATTGACCTGCAGGTGGAAGTGGACGCCGTGCCGGTAAACGAAATCAACAGCTCTGCCCCGGCCGAAAACTCCGCTGCCGTGAGAGAACGGGTACAAAAGGCAAGGGCACGGCAATTAAAGCGGCTGTCCGCCCATCAGATGCACTGCAATGCCCAGATGGACGGCAGCGCGCTGAAAGAATTGTGTCCTCTGTCCGATCAAGTCCAGGCCCTGCTCACCCGGGCTGTGGAAAAGATGGGCGTCAGCATGCGGGGCTATACCCGGATCATCAAGGTGGCCCGCACCATCGCCGATCTTGCCGGAGAAGAGGCCATTTCCCCCGCCCATATCGCCGAGGCCATCCAGTATCGTGCCCTGGACGGCAAATACTGGGGAGGCTGAGCCATGGCATATACCGATGAACAACTGGCCCGGATCTGGCTTCAGTGCGCCCCTATGGGCGTCTGGAACAAGCTGCAGGGCCTGCGGCAGGCCTTTGACGGCCCCCTGGGCGTTTGGCAGCATTTCACCCCGGATTTTTACGATTTGTTGGGCGAGAATGCCTTTGGATTGCTTGCCGATCTGCGCCGTTCCCGTTGCCGGGAAGTCTTGAGCGCCCTGGACAGCCTTTCCGCCAGGCCCCTGTTTTTCGGGGATGGGCACTATCCCCTTTCGCTTTCCGCCATCGATCATCCGCCGGATGTACTGTTTATGCGCGGGGAGCTTCCCCCGCCTCACGCTCCTGCCATCGCCATCGTTGGCTCCAGAAGAAGCACCCGCTACGGCGCCGCCCAAGCCCGGCGCATTGCCCGAGAGCTGGCCGAAAGAGGCGTGACCATCGTCAGCGGCCTGGCCCGGGGGATTGATTCCGCCGCACATCTGGGCGCCCTGGATGCGGGAGGCAAGACTGTCGGGGTGCTGGGCTGCGGGCTTTCCATTCATTATCCCCCGGAAAACAAAGAACTGGCCCAGAGAATCGTGGACAGCGGCGGCGCCATTCTTTCCGAACTGTCCCCTTCTGCGCCGCCTCTTTCCCATCATTTTCCGGTGCGCAACCGCATTATTTCCGGCCTGTCGGACGGCGTATTGCTCATTGAAGCCCAGGAAAAGAGCGGCACTCACTCCACAATTAATTACGCCCTGCATCAGGGCCGGGAGGTATTTGCCCTCCCGGGCAATGTGGATGCCCCAGGCAGTGAACTGCCCCTGAAATTATTGAAAGAAGGGGCGGCGCTGTGCACCTGCGGGGAGGATATCCTCTCCTTTATGGGCTGGCAGGCCCCAAGAAGCGCCCAGGAGACCTTCCTGCCGGAGGATGAATCCCTTCAGGATCCGGTGCTCCAGGCCCTTGCCATGGAAGAAAAAACGCTGGAAGAATTATTACAGGAAACGGGCATGCCGGTGGATCAGCTCACCCCCCATCTCACACTGCTGGAACTCAGCGGCCAGGTGGAGCGGCGTCCCGGCCGGGCCTTTGCCCGGGTAAATAACTGATATCAGAAAAATCCCAATCGTAAACGGAGGAATGTATCGTGTCAGCTGCAAGCAAACTGATTATCGTGGAATCCCCCGCCAAGGCCCGTACCATCGCCAAATTTCTGGGCCGCGGCTATAAGGTGGAGGCCTCCCAGGGCCATGTGCGTGATCTGCCCAAATCCCAGCTGGGGGTCAATGCCGAAAACAATTTTGAAATGAAATATATCACCATCCACGGTCGCGGCAAGATCCTCACCAAGATCCGCAAGGAAGCAAAGAATGCCGCCAAAATCTATCTGGCGACCGACCCTGACCGGGAGGGTGAAGCCATCTCCTGGCATCTGGCCCAGACCCTGGGTATGGATGTAACCGCCCCCTGCCGCATTGAATTCCATGAAATCACCCAGCGGGCCATCCTGAATGCCCTGGCCAATCCCCGTCCCCTTAATTTGGCCAAGGTAGACGCCCAACAGGCCCGCCGTGCCCTGGACCGGCTGGTAGGCTATCAGATCAGCCCCCTTCTCTGGGCCAAGGTAAAGAAAGGCCTCTCCGCCGGCCGTGTCCAATCCGTGGCTACCCGATTGGTTGTGGACCGGGAACAGGATATTGAGGATTTCATCCCCGAAGAATACTGGGATGTGACCGCCAATGCCCTGCTGCCCAGCGCCAGGGGCAGAAAAACCACCTTCTCCCTCAAGCTTTCCACCCTGGACGGCAAAAAGGCAGAGCTGCACAATGAGCAAGAGGCCCTGATCGCCCGGGAGCGGGTGGAGAATGCCCATTTTGCCGTCTACGGCATCAAGCACGGGGAAAAGCGCAAGCTGCCCGCCCCGCCCTTTACCACCTCCTCCCTCCAGCAGGAAGCCGGCCGCAAACTGAATTTCACCACCCAGAAAACCATGCAGGTGGTGCAGCAGCTCTATGAAGGGATAGATCTGGAAGGGGAAGGCACCCAGGGTATCGTCACCTATATCCGTACCGACAGCGTGCATATTTCCGAAGAGGCCCTGGCCGCCGTCCGCGCCTATATTCCCCAGCGTTTTGGCGAAGACTATCTGCCCGAAGCCCCCAATGAATTCAAAGGCCGCCGCAACGCCCAGGACGCCCATGAGGCCATCCGCCCCACCGATGTTACCCGCACCCCCGAATCCATAAAGGCCAGCCTTACCAAGGAACAATTCCAGCTCTATCGCCTCATCTATTCCCGCTTCCTGGCCAGCCAGATGAAGCCCGCCCTCTACGATACCCTGAACATGGATGTAGCCGGCAGTGGCGTAGGCATGCGCTTCTACGGGGAGCATAAGCGCTTTGCCGGCTTCACCAGCGTATATGAAGAAGGTACCGATGACGCCCAGGAGACCCTGGAATCCACCCTGCCCCTGTTTGAAGAAGGCGCCCCTGTCATCATCGAATCGGTGGAAAGCCAGCAGCATTTCACCCAGCCCCCTGCCCGCTATACCGAAGCATCCCTGGTGCGCACCCTGGAAGAGAAGGGCATTGGCCGGCCTTCCACCTATGCCCCCACCATCACCACAATCATTGCCCGGGGCTATGTGATGCGTGAAAACAAGCGCCTCTTCCCCACCGAATTGGGGCGCATGATCAACACCATGATGACCCAGTATTTCGGCCCCATTGTGGATACGGAATTTACCGCCGATTTGGAAGATCAATTGGACGAAGTAGAAGACGGCAACAAGGATTGGCATACCGTGCTTCAGGATTTCTATCCCGATTTCAAGGAAATGCTGGAAAATGCAGAGCAGGATATTGAAAAAGTGGAAATCAAGGATGAGCCCAGCGATGAAATCTGCGATAAATGCGGTGCACAGATGGTCTACCGGGTGGGCCGTTACGGCAAATTCCTGGCCTGTCCCAATTTCCCCGACTGCCGTAATACCAAGCCCATCCTTAACTATATCGATACCCCCTGCCCCCAATGCGGCGGCAAGCTGCTGGAAAAAACCAGCCGGAAGAACCGCAAATTCTACGGCTGTGAGCATTATCCCGAATGCGATTTTGTTTCCTGGGAAATGCCCGTCAACGAAAAATGTGAAAAATGCGGCTGTTTTATGACCCTGAAGCAGTCCCGCAAGGGGGAAATCTGGCATCTTTGCAGCAATGAGACCTGCCGCCACCGGGTGGAAATCACCCCCGCCCAGACGGAGGATGAAGCATGAGCGTTACAATAATCGGCGCTGGGCTGGCGGGATGCGAAGCGGCCTGGCAACTGGTGAAGCGGGGCGTCCCTGTAACCCTCATTGAGCAAAAGCCCCATGCTATGAGCCCCGCCCATTCCTCTCCCCTCTTTGCAGAATTGGTCTGCTCCAATTCCCTGCGCTCCGACCGCATCCAGAATGCGGTGGGCCTGCTGAAAGAGGAAATGCGCGCCCTGGATTCCCTGATCATGAAAGCGGCGGATCATGCCAGAGTGCCCGCCGGGGGCGCCCTGGCAGTGGATCGTGATACCTTTTCCGGCTTTATTACCGAAACGTTGAAAAACCATCCCCTGATCACCATGGAATACCGGGAGGTAACCGAAATCCCCGATACCCCCGCCATCATCGCCACCGGCCCGCTGACATCCGATAAAATGGCGGAGGCCATCGCCCAAATGCCCGAGGTATCCACCCTGAATTTTTATGATGCCGCTGCGCCCATCGTAACCCATGAATCTCTGAATATGGAAAAGGTGTTCCGGGCTTCCCGCTATGGCCGGGGCGAGGATTATCTCAACTGCCCCATGACCAAAGAGGAATACGACGCATTCGTCCAGGCCCTGCTGGAGGCCGAAACAGCCCCCATCCATGACTTTGAAGAAAAGAAGGTATTCGAGGGCTGTATGCCGGTGGAATCCATGGCCCGCAGAGGGCATATGGTGCTGGCCTTCGGCCCCATGAAGCCGGTGGGGCTGCCTGATCCCAGGACGGGTAAGGAAGCCTATGCCGTTTTGCAGCTTAGGCAGGATGACGCCGCCGGCACCCTCTACAATCTGGTAGGCTTCCAAACCCGCCTCAAATTCCCCGAACAGAAACGGGTATTCGGCATGATCCCCGGATTGGAAAACGCCGAATATGCCCGCTACGGCGTGATGCACCGCAACACTTTCCTCAACAGCCCTGGCCTGCTCAATCATAATTTCCGGATGCTCGCCCGGCCCCATCTCTATTTTGCCGGGCAGATGACCGGCGTGGAGGGCTATGTGGAATCTGCCGGCAGCGGCATGGTAGCCGGCATCGCCATGGCCCGCCAGATGCAGGGAAAAGAGCCCGTGGATTTTACCCGGGAAACCGCCCTGGGCGCCCTGGGCCACTATGTTTCCACCCCCAACAGCGCGTTCCAGCCCATGAATGTCACCTACGGTATCATCGACGGCTGGCCCGGACGCATCCGCAACAAAATCCAGCGCTATGAAAAGATCGCGGAAAGAGCGCTTCAGAAGATTGATGAACTGAAGGCAGAGCTTTGACCAGGCGGGGGCGTCTTCCGCCCCCGTACCCCTGAACCAGGGATTTCATCCCTGGACCCGTCCTGCAGAACAGGAACTCAACACTTGCAAACTTCAATCCTGCTGCGGCTTGAGGAACGGCGTGTATCGTTGGCTTTCGGGCTGGCGGCTATGCCGCCGGACCGGATGCAGAGCATCCGGGGAAAACGCATAAAAATCCCAGGGAAAAGCCTGCTTTTCCCCCTGGATTTTCATCGTTTTCCTGCCCCCGAAAGCCGCACACGCCCCTCCCCCACGCTTCAGACGGAAGAAAGTCACTTTTCCCGCGCCAACAGCCATCGTCAGGCGGAGTCCAGAGGTCGTTGACCTCTGGCGCGGGGTATGGGGCCGCGGAGGCCCCAACGTTCCCCCAAGCCACAGACGAAAAAAAGAAACTTTTCCCACGCCAACACCCATCGTCTACTGGAGTCCAGAGGGCTGGCCCTCTGGCGTGGGGTACAGGGGCCGCGGAGGCCCCAACGTTCCCCCAAGCCACAGACGGAAAAAAGAAACTTTTATCCAAGAAACAAGCATCGTCTACTGGAGTCCAGAGGGCTGGCCCTCTGGCGTGGGGTACAGGGGCCGCGGAGGCCCCTGCCCCGGCTCACAACCTGACAATTACGGAGGAAAACATTGATGCAATTTCGCGGAACTACTATCTGCGGCGTATGCCGCAACGGCAAGATCGCCATTGCCGGCGACGGCCAGGTCACCATGGGCGAACATACCATTTTCAAGGGCACGGCCAAGAAAGTACGCCGGATTTTCCACGATACAGTGGTTACCGGCTTTGCCGGCTCCGTTGCCGACGCCTTCACCCTGGCGGAGCGTTTCGAAGATAAGCTGACCCAGTGCGGCGGCAATCTGGAGCGGGCAGCCGTGATGCTGGCCCAGGATTGGCGCAGCGATAAGGCCCTGCGGCAGCTGGAGGCCATGATGATCGTGGCGGATAAAGACAGCATGCTGATGCTTTCGGGCACCGGAGAAGTCATGAGTCCCGACGACGGGGTTATGGCCATCGGCTCCGGCGGCAATTATGCCCTGGCCGCTGCCCGTGCGCTGATTGAAAACACCGATCTTTCCGCCAAAGAGATCGCAGAAAAAGCGCTGCATATCGCTGCCTCCATCTGCGTTTACACCAATCATAATGTGATTGTGGAGGAGGTGTAACCATGAGCGAAAAGAAAGGCCTGCCCGCCTTTAAGCACGAACTGACCCCCCGGGAAGTGGTGCGGGAATTGGATCGCTACATTATCGGCCAGGATGACGCCAAGCGCGCCGTGGCCATCGCCCTGCGCAATCGCTATCGCCGCTCTCAGCTGCCGGAGGAAATGCGCCAGGAAATCTACCCCAAAAACATCCTCATGATCGGCCCCACCGGCGTGGGCAAGACCGAAATTGCCCGCCGCCTGGCCAAGCTGGTGGACGCCCCCTTTATCAAGGTAGAGGCCACCAAATTCACAGAAGTGGGCTATGTGGGCCGGGATGTGGAATCCATCATCCGGGATCTGATGGAAAACGCCGTGCGCATGGTGAAGGATGAACACACCGCCCGGGTGAAAACCCGTGCTCAGGTGCTTGCAGAGGATCGGCTGATCACCCTGCTCATCCACCCGCCCAAGCAGCAAAGCAACAATAATCCTTTGGATTTCCTGCTGGGCAGGGCAAAAAATGAACCCGTACCCACCGAAGAAGAAAAGGCCACCTTCAGCCGTAAGCGGGACGAAGTGCGTCAGCAACTGCGGGACGGCCTTCTGGAAGATAAGGAACTGGAAATCGAAGTGGAAGAAAGCGCACCCCAACTGGAGGTTGGCGGCGCTTCCATCAGCATCGGCGATATGATGGGCGGCATGATGCCCAAGCGTACCAAGCTTCGCCATGTGAAGGTAAAGGAAGCCCGGGAAATCCTGATCCAGGAAGAATCCCAGAAACTGATCGACGAAGACGCCGTCAAGGAAGAAGCCCTGCGCCGCTGTGAACAAAGCGGCATCGTATTCCTGGATGAAATTGACAAGATTGCCGGTCGGGGCGGCAGCGGCCATGGGCCGGATGTCAGCCGGGAGGGCGTGCAGCGGGATATTCTCCCCATCGTGGAAGGCTCCACCGTCAACACCAAGTACGGCCCTGTCCGCACGGATTTTATGCTGTTCATCGGCGCCGGCGCCTTTCATGTGGCCAAAGTATCCGATCTGATCCCCGAACTGCAGGGCCGCTTCCCCGTGCACGTCAATCTGAAAAGCCTTACCCAGGATGACTTTGTTTCCATTCTGACCAAAACCGATAACGCCATCACCCGCCAATATGCAGCGCTGCTGGAAGTGGATAAGGTGCACCTCACCTTCAACGAAGACGCCCTCCGGGAAATCGCCCACATCGCCATGCTATCCAATGAGACCGGCGAGGATATCGGCGCCCGGCGGCTGCATGCAGTATTCGAAGAGCTGCTGGAAGACGTATCCTTCAATGCCGGTGGGGACATGATGCCCGATGTTTATCTCACCATCACCGCCGATTATGTAAAGGAGCATCTGAAAGCCGCCAAGGAAATGGATATGAAGCGGTATATCATCTGATATTCTGTCGGGCCATGCTCCCCTCTCCCTTGACGAATCGGCTGTTTGGGCATAGAATGATGGGAGAGCAACGGCCACGGAAGGAGAAATTCCCATGGATCTGATGGAAAATACCGGCAGCCGCGCCGTGGCACGGGCTGCGCTGGCTCTGGCCATGTCCTCCACCCGGGAGGAGGAAACCGCCCTGCGCAGCCAGTTCGGCCAGGACGGAGTGCTGACAGCTGCCGCCGATTACGGCGGGGACTATAACCAGAGCGTGATGAAGCTCATCGAACGAGCAGTTATCGCTGCCAGGCGGGAGCATGTAATTGCTGATACCCACCACGAACAGGGCGCCGTTGCCGGTGCCGCCCACGATGCCATCGCCCAGGTCTCTAGCAAGGCCTTCGGCTTGTCCATCGGCGGCAAGATTGCCGTGGCCCGCCAAGGAGAGCATGTGGCAGTGGCAGTATTCCTGTGCGTAGGATTGGTGCATCTCAACGAAGTCTGCGTGGGCCTGGGGCACCGGGCAATCTGATCAACAAAAGCAAGGAGGCATCTTTATGCCCTTAACCATTGCCATTGACGGGCCCGTGGGGGCGGGAAAATCCACCATATCCGATGAAGTAGCCAAACGATTGGGCATCCTGCATCTGGATACCGGCGCCATGTACCGTGCCTTTGGCTTGTACGCCCTGGAAAAGGGCGTGGATCCCATGGATGAAGAAAACGTGTGCAGTCTTTGTGCCGAAGGATCGGTGCAGGTGGACGTACGCTATGAGGACGGAAAGCAGATTACCCTGCTGGGTGGCCGCGATGTGAGCGGCCTGATCCGTACCCAGGAAGCCGGCAGCGCTGCCAGCGCCGTTTCCCGATATGTGCCGGTGCGGGCCATGCTGGTCCGCAGGCAGCAGGAAATGGCCATGGAGCAGCCCATGCTGCTGGATGGTCGGGATATTGGTACGGTGGTGCTTCCAAATGCTACGGCCAAAATTTTCCTCACCGCCTCCCCGGAGGTGCGGGCCCGGCGGCGGATGCTGCAGCTCAGGGAAAAGGGGGATCAGACGCCCTTCGAAGAAATTCTTCGGGAAGTAAACGCCCGGGATCTGCAGGATACCACCCGGAAGCTGACACCCCTGCGCCAGGCGGAGGACGCCGTGCTGGTGGATGCCAGTGATATGGATTTTGAAGAAACGGTGCAGGCCATCCTGGCCGTGGTGGAGGCAAAGCATGGCTGAACATACGCAGGTACAAACCCGAAAGAAGGAACGCACCTTTGTCTACTCCAAGGGCTGCATGGTGGTGCGGGGCATTTTTCACACCCTGCTTCCTGTAAAATATCACAATGCACAGGGGATGGACCGGGAAGGCCCCTATATGCTGCTGGCCAACCACCAGAGCTGGATTGATCCGGTCATCATCGCCGTGGGCTGTCGTGCCCATGAAATCCGCTTTGTGGGCAAAAAAGAATTGACCAAGAATAAAGCCCTGGCCTGGCTGGTCCGGAAGCTGCACATGATCACGGTGGATAGGCACAATACCGATATGCAAGCCATGCGCCTGTGTAATCAGGTGCTGAAAGAGGGTAAGGTGCTGGGCATCTTCCCCGAAGGCACACGGCACCTGCCCGATATGATGAGCGAAGTGGAAACGGGCGCGGCAGTGCTGGCCTTTCGTGCAAAAGCCACGGTGCTGCCTGTCTACGTCCAGAGTAAACTAAAACTCTTCCGCCGCACCCATGTTTATGTGGGCGATCCGCTTTCCCTCGCTGATTTATATGAGCAGGGCATGAACACCGATACCATCAAAGAAATGTGCGACCGCATTCAGCATACCTTCTGGGATATGCGGGAGCAATACAAGGATACCGCCCGAAAAATGAAATAAGCCTTTTGTACCGGAAGGAGGATCGCGCTCCTTCCGGTAATTTTTTTGAAAAACGGATGATTTTGCTGTAATTCAAACGGTTTTCACTTGGCTTCTTCCTCCGATTTATGTTAATATAATTTCATCAAAAATCGAATCTGAAAGGATGAATCCCCGTGAAAAAATGGATTTCTTTTCTGCTTGCCATGATGATCGGCCTCTCCTGCATTCCTTCCCTTGCAGAAGAATCTGCACACGAACCACCCAAATCCATCAAAATCCTGGCTATCGGCAACAGCCATACCCGCGACGCCCTGGAATACCTTTGGAATATATATAAAAATGCCGGATATGAAGAAATCATTCTGGGCGAATTGTATATTGGCGGTTGTTCCCTGACCCGCCACAATGCGTATGTACGAAATGATAAATCCGTTTACGAGTATCATTACAATGACAAGGGTTTCTGGACCGCAACAAACAATTATTCCCCCATGAAAGCCATTCTGTCCCAAGAGTGGGATTACTTTATTCTGCAGCAGCATCCAGTCATGTCCGGTAATATGAGCAATTTTAATCAGCTTCAAAAGTTGGTTGATTATCTCCACGAAGTCAAAACAAATCCAAACGCTCAGATTTATTGGCATATGTCCTGGGCCTTCCAGGCGGATTGTACTGATGAAACCTTTCTGAAAACCTACGCCGGCGATCAGGAAAGAATGTATCGGGATATTGTAACTGTTGGTGCACAGTTGACGAAAAGATTTACCGGTTTGGCAGGCGTTCTGCCCACCGGCACCGCAATCCAGAATCTGCGCACATCCGAACTGGGCGATACCCTTACCAGAGATGGCTTGCATTTGACGCGTGATTATGGGCAATATGCCGCCGCACTAACCTTTTTCACCACACTATCCGGCATTTCTCCGGAAACCATCACCTGGAAACCCGCTGCTTTCCCCAATTCTGCCTCCAAACGGGACCTGGTGAATCGGGCAGTCACAAACGCCGTATATCATCCCTATACCGTCACATCCTTTGCCAAGCCACAAGTATCCCCTGCGCAAACTGCCGTCCCCGCCACCAATCAAACCAGCGAAATTCCCAAATCCATCAAAATCCTGGCGATCGGCAACAGCTTTGCCATGGATGCCATGGAACATCTATGGAATATCTGCCACAGTGTCGGAATTGAAGAAGTCTATCTTGGGTATCTTTACTACCCCGGCGCCCACTTAAATATGCACTTTATCAATACCCGAAACGGAGCATTGGCTTACGAGTACTATACCAATACCAACGGACGCTGGAAAATGGAAAAAGGCAGTATCAAAACCGCATTAGCCGATGCTGACTGGGATTATATCACCGTCCAACAGCAATCCATTATGGCGGGGCAAGCCAATACTTTCAAAAATCTTCAGAACATTCTGGATTATGTCCAACAGAATAAGACGAATCCCAATGCAAAAATCTTCTGGCACATGACCTGGGCCTACCAAGGCGATTATAAAAACAATGATTTTCAATCCAATTATGGCAGCAACCAGCTTACCATGTACAACGCAGTTGTGGATGTGGCCCAGCAACTGATGAAGAATTATCCCGATCTTGCCGGTATCATTCCAAACGGCACCGCCATTCAGAATCTGCGCACCTCCGCCTTGGGGGATACCCTCACCCGGGACGGTTTCCATCTCAGCCTGGGCATTGGCCGCTATACGGCAGCCATGACCTATTTCCATGCCCTTACCGGCATTTCCCCCGAAAAGGTAACCTGGTCTCCCAAAGGATATACGAATATATCCAAAAACAAAAATATCATCAATCAAGCAGTAGAAAACGCGGTCAAGCGTCCCTATAGCATTACCTCCTTTGCTGAAGAAGAAAAAGATGTGATGCCAGCCGTTTCTACAGTAAATTCAATCAACAATAAAAACGTCGAAATCCCCAAATCCATCAAAATCCTGGGCATCGGCAACAGCTTCACCATGGACTGCATGGAATATCTGTGGGATGTATGCCATATGGCCGGCATTGAAGAAGTATATGTGGGCTATCTTTTCTATCCCGGCGCCCCGCTTCAGCTGCATTTTGTTAATACCCTTACCGGCGCCGATACCTATGAATACTATACCAATTCCACCGGTAAATGGAAAATGGTAAAAGGAAGCATGAAGGATGCTTTGGCGGATGCAGAATGGGATATCATTACTGTACAGCAGCATTCCACTCTGGTGGCCCAGAATGACAGCTTCTCCAAATTGCCCAAGATTCTTGAATTTATCCACAAGAACAAGCAAAACCCCGACGCTAAGATCTACTGGCTGATGACTTGGGCTTATCAACACAATAGTACCGAACCGGATTTCTCCAATTTTAACCGGGATCCTATCAAAATGTACCAAGCCCAGGTTGACCGGGCAAAGGCGCTGATGAATGGCGGCTCCTTCGATGGGCTGATTCCTGTGGGCACCACCATTCAAAATGCCCGTGCCCAGGTCGGAGATATTCTCACACGGGATGGCTACCACCTGAGTCTGGGCATGGGCCGGTATCTGGCCGCCCTCACCTGCTTCCATGCCATTACCGGTCTTGATCCCGCTCTGGTGGGGGATTATCGGCCCCAGGGCCACGCCAAGTCTCCTTGGGATATTCCCATGCTGATGGCCTGCATCCGCAACGCTGTGGCAGCCCCCTATGCCGTCACAGAATATGTTCCCGCAGAATAACAATACGCATCACACCCGCATGCCTGCATGCGGGTTTTCATGTGCAAATACCCGGAATATGCCCCAGAAACTTGATTTTTCACCTGATATATGATATGCTTTCATAGATAATATTCGGTATAAAAGGAGTTATTTCACCATGAATGCAAAAAAATTCGGCCTGCTGGCGCTTGTTGCCCTGATGCTGTTTTCCTGCCTGGGTGCTCATGGGGAATTGCTGGATTCCCTGCCCATGAATGATGTTTCCTTCGGTCCCAAGCCCAAGGATGAAAATTATCTTTCCAAGCAGGAATATCAGGATGAATCCATCTCTGTAAAGATTTATGAAGGCCGCTACGCAGATACCGATTATGTATATGCCCATGTGAAGATTACCCATCCTTCTCAGCTTCGCACCATCCCCGCCTCCATCGTGGATTCTCCCTATTCCGCCTTCCTGCGCAATCCTCCGGAGGCTGATTATCCCGGCCGGCTCGTCGCCAAGGCCGTTAATGCCGTGGTCGCCATCAATGGGGATTATTACACCAAGACCGATACCATTCATGTGGTCATGCGTCAGAGCACGCAGGTCCGCAATGTGGCCAATGGCAAGGTCAACCTGCTGGTCATTGATAAAAACGGCGATTTTTCCTATCTGCCCAATACCAGCGTGAAAAGCTATCAGGACTACTACAAAGCCAACAAGGATCATATGTATCAGGTGTTCTGCTTCGGCCCCATGCTGGTCAAGGATGGGGTATCGGTCATCGATACGAATTATCTGAATACCGGCATCGGTTCTCAGAAAAATGCGCAGCGCGCCGCCATTGCCCAGCTGGGCCCTCTAGAATATCTGCTGATCACCTCCAGCGGCCCCCAGACCACCAATTGCAAGGGCTTGACCATCTATGAATTCGCCGCCCTGTGCGAACAGGTGGGCAAGGAGCTGAGCGAAAACGGCTGCATGCTGGCTTATAACCTGGATGGCGGCAACAGTTCCACGCTGGTGTTCAAGGATTACAGCAAAGAATACAATTATTGGCGCTATGTAAAGGTGAACTGCCCGGATATTGAACGCCCCCTGGCCGACATCATCTACTTTGCAACATTGGTGGAGTGATCAAATGAACAGATTGCCGACGCTTTCCCTCTTTGGCATGAATTGCACCCTGTACGGCCTGCTGGCAGCGGTTTTCTATCTGGTGCTCGCCGGGGCCATGGTTTTCTTTGCCCCTGCCGCCAAGCGTTCCCGCCTCGCTGTGGGCATGCATATGCTGCTGACCGGCTTTCTGGGGCTGCTGCTGGGCCGGGGAATTTACTGCCTGATCCGGGCCGACGCCCTCTTCTATGATGAAATCGGCGAGTTTCTGGGCATTGGGCCCTTCTTCGATCTGTCCTGCGGCGGGGTCAGCTTTGTGGGCGCGCTGATGGGCATCATGCTGGCCGCCCTGATCACCCGCCTGTTCACCAAAGTCAGCGTCGGCGGATTGATGGATTATGCGGTTCTGCCCGGGCTGCTCTTCTACATCGCCATGCGGCTGATTGCGCCGCTGGCAGGGCTGGGCAAGGGGGATCTGATTGAAAATCCCGCCCTGTCCTTTGCACCCCTGGCACGCACCAATGAATGGGGCGATTGGTACCTGGCCATCAACAATGTGGAAGTGCTGCTGGCGGCCATCGTGGCGATCACCGTGCTGCTGCTGAAGAAAACAGTGAAAAAGGAAGGCACCCTGTCCCTTTACGCCTTCACCCTGTTCATCCTCAGCCTGATTATTCCCGAGCATCTGACCCGGGATGACCATCTGACCATCTTCGTCTTTGCCCGGATCAATCATATCGGCATGGCGCTGACGCTGTTCTTCTGCATGCTGATCCCCCTGGTCAAGGGCGCCAAGAGAGGTCTGCGTCCCCTCGCCTTCGTTGTGGAAATGGCCCTGCTGGTGCTGGGCCTGGGCCTGTGCATCCTGGCCATCTTCGCCTTTGACAAAATCACCGCCTGGCCCGCCGAATTCGTCTATGCCGGCTGGACGCTGGTACTGGTATTGCTCACCCTCCTGATCGGCCGTCGCATTTATAAGGAGGATCATCGGGAATACTGAAAAAAATCCTGGCCGCCGGGCTGCTGCTGTGCCTGTTTGTTTCCTCCGCCTCTGCTTATGTGTATGAGTTGGAGGATGGGCGTAACGTAATGCTGTCCGTGGGCGGTAGTTTCGCCTACTCCCGGGATACGGAAGGCATTATTCGGGTGTGGGGGGATAATCAGTTCGGTCAGCTGGGCCGGGGCAACACCTCCCAAAGCTATCAAGTGCGGGAATTTAAAACAAAGAATTCTGATCTGGATGTGTCCCTGCTCCGGGATGTGGTCACCGCTTCCGATTACAGCTATATGTGGATGGAGGATGGCCAAGTATTTGGGGTCGGGAACAACTCCTATCTGCCTCTCACCTTCAAAGAAGGCAGCTATTCTACTCATAAATTGATCAAACTGCCGGAAGCTCCTGCCGATATCGCCACCGGTTTTGGCCATGTTCTGATGCTGACGGAAAATGGCCAGGTGTATGCCTGGGGCAGGAACAGCCAGGGTCAGGTGGGCAATGGCAGTACCAAAAAGACCCAGACGCCTTACCTGTTTCCCCTTTCCAACATTGTGCAGATTGCCTGCGGGGGGAAATTCTCTCTGGCACTGGATCAGGACGGTCAGCTTTGGGGCTGGGGCGATAACGAGCATCATACCCTTTTGCCCAATACCACCGAAAATCAAAAAAAGCCTGTGAAAATTAACACCGGGGATATCAAAATTGCCCATATTGACGCCTGCGGCGCCAGCGTAGTGCTGCTGGATCAGGATGGCGTGCTTTGGACCTGGGGACACAACGATATGTATCAGCTGGGCTATGAAACCAAGAAAAAGAGCACCGCAGAGCCCGCCCCCGTCCCTCTTCCCCCGCCGGTCACCTTTGTTGCCGCTTATTCCTCCCAAACCTACGCCATCCTCACCGATGGTTCCCTCTGGTCCTGGGAAAATAACAGCTACGGCCAGCTGGGCCAGGGATTCCGCTCCGCCACCAATGAAGGCATTCTTCCGGGCAAATGCTGGGACAGCGATGTGGTGCTGGTGCAGAGCGGCAGCCTCTTCGTCGTCGCTATGACAAGCGATGGCACCATCCTTACTGCCGGCATCAGCAAATTCGGCCAGCAAGGCCACGGCGATTCCAAGAGCAAATATGCGCTCTCCCCCAACGGCATGGATCTGATCATTGAATAAAAAATTGAAAGATGCAGCGGGTGTTTCTTTTAACTTGAATTGTCAAGTCAAGTGCAACAGCTGATTGAAGAAAACCTCAAAAGGAGATCTCCAGCCGAGGAATTTGCGAGGGCGAAGATTAAACTTGATGGTAAAGGCATCGAAGAACGCGGGATCAAAGAACTCCAGGTCGATAGACTTGGGGCAATATTCGCGGATGAGTCCATTGGTGTTTTCATTGGTGCCCCGCATCCAGGGGGAGTGTGGCGGCGGAAA
>SVGR01000160.1 GCA_015056265.1 Clostridiales bacterium | reverse complement strand
TTGCCAGAGAGGAAAATCCCCTTCCGCTTATCGTTATCGGCGATGAGAGCTGCCGGGTTTTTGCCCGGGCAGACGGGCAGGATTATCTGGATGAATATATCGAAACGGTGGATATTTTTGCCGCAGGTTTAAAGGAACTGGACAGCCTGTGCCGGGCGGCGGATGCGGCACTGTCCGCTCTGGGCATGAAAAGGATGGCTTGTCAGGATCTTTATGATGAGCAGGCCTATGCCTACCGAAAACACATGCGCTATCGCGCCCTTTTGCAGGGCGAAAGGACTTATCAGTAAGGAGGAAACAGGATGCCACAAAAAGCAATGGGTACGAGCATTTCGTGCCGTCATCAGGAAAAGGACACGGTGATTGGCCGGCTGAAAGCCATCAGTGAAATCCGGGCGGACAGCGAGGCCGTGGATGTAACCTGCCTGGACGCCGAAAATGGCTACAGGCAGTATGTGCAGGGGCTCAGGGATATGGGAGAGGTAACCCTGGAAGGATTCTATGAAGCGGGGGAAGCAGGCCAGCAAAAACTGCGTGAACTGTATGAGGAAGGGATTGTCGTGCCCTTCACCGTCACTTTCCCCGATGAAAGCGCGGTGCAGTTTTCCGCCTTTGTTAAATCCCATGCCATGGGCGCGGCTCAGGTGGATGGAGCAGTGGGCTTTTCGGCGGTGCTGCGCCTGACGGGCGGGGTGACGCTGCTTTGAGCTGCCCCATTGAATTGAACGGCCGGAATTTTTCTTTGCACTATACAATCAATGCGCTGTGCGAACTGGAGGAAATGACGGGGCGCGGACTGGATCAGCTGCTGAAAACCAGTTTTTCTTCCATTCGCGGTTTACTTTGGTGTGGGATCCGGCATCAGATGCCGGAGCTTACCATTGTGGAAGCGGGCAATATGCTTGAAAAGCATCTGGAAAAGGGCGGCACCCTGGAACAGATTGCAAACGCCGTCTGCGCAGCACTGGAGGACGCCGGTTTTTTTCATCCGGGGGAGGCGGGGAAGCATCCCCCTTCCCCCTGAGAGGGCAATACCGTAAGCTGCAGGAAAAGCTTGCCGCTGCGGGGATTGCCGAGGCCATCCGTTTGTTTTCCATGACGCCCAGGGAAATTTCCATGTGTATTCAAGTGCATCAGGCACAGGAAAAACGCAGGCGGCAGGAGGAATGGCGGCTCTCCCGGTATATTGCCCTGGCTGTTCATGCTCCGGATCGTCTGCCGCCCCCGCCTGTGGATAATCTATCCCCGATGACGGATGAAGAAATGAAAAGACGCCTGCTTTCCTGGCGCAGAAAGGATCCATTATGACTCTGGAAGAATTATCAGTAATTTTTTCTGCCGATCTTGCCCCGTTTTCTGCTGCAGCCCATCAACTGAGCGGCATGCTTTTTCAGATGAGTGTGCAGGCGGATGCGCTGGCAGCTCATTTTCAGGGGGCAGGTGTTCAGGCGGGGGAAGGGCTGCGCAGCGGCCTTCTTTCCCGGCAGGGGGCAGTAGCGGCCGCTGCCCGGCAGGTAGCGCAGGCGGCCGCAGCGGCCCTGCGGAGCGCGCTGCAGATCCACTCCCCCTCCCGGCTGACCTATCAGGCAGGGCGATATTTTGATGAAGGGCTGATGCAGGGCATTGAGTCCAGCGCCGGCCGGGTGGAAAAGGAGGCAGGCGCTTTGGGGGAAAGAACGGCTCAGGCGCTGCATTTCCCCCAGGTGGAATGGCCCCAGGCTGTGTCTTCCACCCCGGATACCCCATCCCCTGATATGGATCAGCTGCTTTCCCGCATTGCCATCACCATTCCGCTGGAAGTGGATGGCTACAGGCTGGGAATGGCTGCCATTGAGGGCATCAACCGGGTGAGCCAGGGCACCGGCCGGGTGGAATTGATTTTGTAAGGAGGAATCCCAGTGATTACCATCAATCATTTTTCCTTGCCATCCCCGCATGCCCTCTCTGTACAGATTGATCCCAGAGGCGGCACCAGCCAGTATAATTCTCTGGGACAGCTTGTGCAGGAAGGAATACAGGATAAGCGAACAGTGGAAATCGCCTGGCGGCGGATCACGGGAGAGCAGCTTGCCCTGATTTCCCAGGCGCTGCAGCCCGGCGGTTTTTTCACCCTTTCTTATCCGGATCCACTGATGGGGCAAAGGGGAATGCAATGCTTTCTCAAGCGGCAGGCTGCCCATGTATGGCAATATGAAAAGGGCATCCCCAAGTGGGCAGATGTAAAATTAACCCTGGAGGAGAGATAATGCATAGCCAGGAATTTGCGGCGCATCTGGCCGCATCAAGCCGGAATTTTTTTCTTTCCGGGGAAATGGAATTACTCACCGGGGCCCGCCTTTCCTTTACCGGAGGGCAGGCCCTTTCTTTTATGATGAGCGAGGGCGGAAATGACGGCCAACTGCTGGGAGGCGCTTTTTCGGCGGCCTGTTCTCTTGCCCTTTACGATGGGGAAGGATATTTTGCCCCCCACAGTTTAAGGGGCGCGCAGGTGCGGGTGAATTTGTGCACAGGGGATAGTCAATCGCCTCTGGCCGTTTTTTATGTGACCCAGGCGGTTTTCCATCCGGAAAGCAAGCAAATTACCCTTACGGGCAGCGACGCCCTGGGGGTAGCCTTTGAAACGGCTTTTGCGGATGATTTTATTTATCCCATTACGCTGGGGGAAATGGCCGCAGAAACCGCCGCCCTTCAAGGCTATCTGCTGAATGGGGATTTTCCCAATCATGAAATACTCATTGAACAAAGACCTGAGTGGGGGAATATTTCCCTGCGTCAGGCGCTGGGCTATATGGCCGGGGCAGCGGGCTGCTTTGCGGCCATGGACCGGCAGGGCAATCTGGTTTTCAGACGGGTATGGCAGGATGATTTTTCCGCCGCCATCCCGGCGGGACAGATTCTGAGCATGGAGGCAGGGGATGCGGTCTTCGGCCCCATGACGGCGCTCAGTATTCAGATGAAGGGTGCGCCCCGGGACGCCCAGCCGCTGCTTGTAAAAACGGGAGATGATCTGCCGGGCAGCTTAAATTGTCTCTCCATTGCCGATCATCCCTTGTTTGCCTGGCAGGCATCCCATACGGAAAAGCTGGCCCAGGGAATGCTTTCGGCGCTGCAGGGCATGCGTCTGGCTCCTTTCAGGCTTTCCTGGCGAGGGGATCCGGAAAGAATGATAGGGGATCGGGTAAGGGTTGTTTTGCCATCAGGGGAAGAAACACCCCTGCTGATTACCCGCCAGAGCACCGCATTTTTTCAGGGCTTTTCCATGCAAAGCGATTGTGCGGTTCGCACTTCCCAAGGCACGGCTGGCAGGATTTTCACCCCAGCCGGTGGCATTAATGCCGCCCGTCTTTCG
>SVGR01000023.1 GCA_015056265.1 Clostridiales bacterium | reverse complement strand
GGATTCAGAGCATTGTGCCCGGGGTGACATTTGATAATATCCAGGAGGATCTTTCCCAAATGACGGAGGATATGATGGATCCTTCAATCGATATTGAAGAGCTGATTACGCAGGGGGAAGAAGTGGATTTTGAATCCCTGGGCATGTCCGTTCTGCCCACCGACGGCCAGCGCAGCGTATCCTTCCTGTGCAACGGCAATCCCTATTCGGTCACGCTGGCCAGCTATGGGGATTGGCTGAATCTGGAGTTCTTGGATTTTGTGGATGAGGTGCTGCAGAAGGAGGCCCCGGGCAAGCGGCTGTGCTGCATGCAGATGCCCCTGGGCCAGGAAGTCGTGGTGCTGTATACCACCATTGAAAACGCCAAGGCCATTGCCGATCTGACCGGCCTGAGCCAATAACGATAGAAAAAAGCCCCGGCAGGAAGCGCATCCTGCCGGGGCTTTTGCTATGAGGGGCGGTTACCGCCGCTTCATGGCGGCGATTTCCCCTTCGGTGGCGCTGGCGATCACCGTTTTCTGATGGGTGTAGATCACGAAGCCGGCTGGGGCGCCGCCGGGCTTTTTGACAAATTTCCGAAGGGTATAATCCACGGGAACCGATACGCCCTTGCCTCTGGAAAACCAGGCGGCCAGCTTTAATGCCATCATCAGCGTTTCCGGGGCGGGGGTTTCCGATTTGATGATTACATGGCTGCCCGGCATATCCTTGGCATGAAGCCAGGTATCGTTTCCCCGGGCGGCGCCGGTGATGCGGTCGTTCTGGGCGGAATTTTTACCCACGATGATCTCCGTTCCGTCAGGGGCGATAAACCGCATGGGCGCGCTTTCCAGGGGCCGCTTATTCTTTTTTGCGGCGGAGGGGGCCTTCAAAAGCCCAGCCTCTTCCAATATTTTGCGCACATCCGCCAGATCCTGCTCTGTTTCGCTCTCCTCCAGATCGAACAGCGCCTGTTCCAGAATTTCCATTTCTTTCAGCGTTTTTTCCTTCTGTCCCTTGGCTAGTTCCTGGGCGGAGCGGGCCTTGCGGTAGCGTTTGAAATATTTCTGGGCATTTTGGGCAGGCGTCAAGGCCACATCCAGCTGGATTTCCATCATGCCCCCGTTTTCATCATAGAAATTGGGCAATTGCACCTTCTCAGCCCCCCGAGGCACCAGATAGCTCTGGGCTGTGAGCAGTTCCCCGGCGATACGGTATTCCTCCATCCGGGCAGAGGCGGAAAGCTCCTCTTCCTGAAGGGCCAGTTTTTTTTCATCCCTTTCCAGATGGGTTTTGATCAGCTTTTTCAGCGATGCGCTCTTCTGATTCATCCGATCCCGGCGATCCCTGCCGAAATAGAATTCATCCAGCGCCTGGGACAGGCTTTCACAGGGCCGCTGAAGCGAGGGCTCCAAAGAAAGATAGGGGAAAGGCAGCACATCCTGGATCAATTGATCCTGTCCCCACTGCAGGGTGGGGGGCCCCATAAGGGGCAATCGCTTCATAAAGGGGACGATTACCCGGGCCATTTCCTCTTTTTTTATGTCTTCCAGCTGCGTCCGATGCATTCCGGTGGCACGGAAGGCCAGTTCCCGGGCTGCGACGGGGGATAAGCCCCGGATGCATCCGGAGAGCGCCTTATCTACCGGCCCGGAAAGGGAATTCAGACGGGAGAGCAGATCGGTTTCCGTTATTTCTGCGGGATCGATTTTATCCTGGGCGGGAGGCGGCACAAAAGGCAGGCCCGGCAGCGCCTGACGCACCCGGCTCATATCCCCGGATACATGGCGGATGGCGTCCACAATGCGGCCGTTCATCACCAGCGTCAGATTGCTGTGGCGGCCCATCAATTCCAGATACAGCTCCCGGGGGGCGGTGTCCCCCAGTTCATCCTTGTTTTCCACCACGATTTTCAGCACCCGGTCGCCTCCCAACTGGGCAATTTCCGTAATGCGGCCGGATTGCAGGTGTTTGCGCATCAGCATACAGAACATGGGCGCATCCGCCGGATTCTGATAAGATATGCCGGTAATATGGGCCCGGGCAAAGGACGGCGCGGCGGAAAGCAGCAGCTTATGATTTTTTCCCTGAGCGCGGATCAGCAGCACCAGCATATCCTTTTCGGGCTGGTTCACCTTTTCAATCCGCCCGTCCATAAGGGTCTGCTGCAGTTCACGGGCAATAAAACCAAGGGTCAGGCCATCCATGGGCATGGAATTTTCCTCCACAAAAGTAATTTGGAATGCGGAAAGCATTACCGGAAGAATCATTGGTTTTTATGTTCAAGAAAAATCCAGAAGCAGTTTTCATTGTGAGGGTGCGTGAGGGCCTTTCTTTTTCAATTCCCAATCAATACGAACGTAAATTTGGCGTACACGATTCTTGGTAATACCCAAGTCACGCCCGATATCTTCATAGGTGCGCTTATCAAATTTCCTGGCATGATATACATACTGTTCCCGTGCACGATTCCTGGCTGGTATGCCATCCCCTCCTAAACACTTTATATCATGCACAAATTTGGACATTTGTCAAGAAAAAAAGCCGGGGGAAATCCCCGGCCTTATTTTACCATAACAACGCTTGCTGTTGTGGAAGGTGTTATTCAATTGATCCGCAATGCCAAGGCATCACGTTACTGTACACCGATTACGATGTTGCCCTTGGTGTCAATAACTCTCCACTTGCCGTCCTTTTTCACCCATGCCAGGCCTTCGCTGAAGGAATAGGCAACATCCCATTCATGACCGGCAGTGTCAATGTAGCTCCGCTTGCCGTCTTTGTATACCCTTGCCAGGCCTTCGCTGAAGATCTCGGCATCATCCCATTGACAAGAAATAACCAGCTTACCCATGGTGTCAATGAAGCCATACTTGCCGTCTTTTCCTACTATTGCCAGGCCTTCGCTGAAGGAATAGGCATCATCCCATTGACAAGGAATAACAAGCTTACCCGTGGTGTCAATGAAGCCATACTTCCCGTCTTTTCTTACCATTGCCAGGCCGTCGCTGAAGGGAGAGACACCATCCCATTGACAAGGAATAACAAGCTTACCCGTGGTATCAATGAAGCCAGACTTGCCGTCTTTTTTTACTATTGCCAGGCCGTCGCTGAAGTCCCAGGCATTATCCCATTGACAAGGACTAACGATCTTACCTGTGGTGTCAATGAAGCCATACTTGCCGTCCTTTAATACCGCTGCCAGGCCTTCGCTGAAGGAATCGGCATTATCCCATTCATGACCGGCGGTATCAATGTAGCCCCACTTGCCGTCTTTTTCTACCAGTGCCAGGCCGCCGCCGAAGGAATAGACAGCATCCCATTGACAAGGACTAACGATCTTACCCGTGGTGTCAATGGAGCCATACTTCCCGTCTTTTTTTACTATTGCCAGGCCTTCGCTGAAGTCCCAGGCATCATCCCATTGACAAGGAATAACAAGATTACCCGTGGTGTCAATGAAGCCATACTTGCCGTCTTTTCCTACCGGTGCCAGGCCGTCGATGAAGCACCCGGCATCATCCCATTGAAAAGGGATAACAAGCTTACCGGTAGTATCAATGTAGCCATACTTTCCGTCTTTTTTTACCCTTATCAGTCCTTCGCTGTGGACAAGATATTCATCATATTCACAAGGAATAACGAGTTTACCAGTAGTATCAATGATGCCCCACTTGCCGTCTTTTTTTACCAATGCCAGGCCGTCGATGAAGGTATAGACTAATTCTGCATTATCATCCCATTGACAAGGACTAACAAGCTTACCAGTATTGTCAATGAAGCCCCACTTGCCGTCTTTTTTTACCGCTGCCAGGCCTTCGCTGAAGGGATCAGCATAATCCCATTGACAAGGACTAACAAGCGTACCGGTGGTATCAATGAAGCCATACTTGCCGTCTTTGTATACCTTCGCCAGGCCGTCGCTGAAAGGATCGACATCATCCCATTGAAAAGGGCTGACAAGCTTACCGGTAGTATCAATGTAGCCATACTTTCCGTCTTTTTTTACCGCTGCCAGGCCTTCGCTGAAGGAAGAAACGCGATCCAATTCGCCGTTTTGGATTGCTGCATTATACAAATTTTCCTTTGCTTTTGAAATCCGCTCATCAAGAGCAGCAATGCGTTCCATGCTATCCAGATACAAGGGGTTTTCATTGTAAATGGATTTGGCCCGTTCCATCCATTCAAATTCTGTAGTACCTACGCTATTATCATCCCAGGAACGGGCAGTATAATAGGTAATGCGCATGGGGCAATCCTTATAATCCCCCAGCTTTTCCAGCGCAGAAATGCCGACTTCAAAATCGCCGGATTCGCACAAAGCACAGGCCTTGCAGTAAATGGCCAGGGTGGTGGAATCCTCATAGCTGCCCAGGCTCTCGAATTTTTCTGCCGCTTCGGCATACTTTCCCTGGGACAGCAAACTTTGCGCAGTCTTGTAGGTAAATTCGGGGCCACCACAGGCAGAAAGCAGGAAGCATGACAGGAGCAAAACCAGGGCCAGGATCAGCTTCTTCATACAAATTACCTCTTTACAGTATGTTCGGATTCCAATGAGTTTGGCTTTTGTGTTTTTTCCAATTCTTTATTATCACTCTTTTTGCATTTTGTCAAGGACAGAACAATAAAAGGCCGGGGAAATCCCCGGCCTTCAAATCATGTGCGAGAGGTATGATATATATCCTGTACAATCTATTTCAAAAGAAAGGCCCTCCAGCAATGCCCCATCACTTTTCCCTATGGATCCCGGCGTAGGCTGCGGCCAGGCCGGCGCCGCCCAGAATATTGCCCAAAGTAACGGGCAGCAGATTATTCAGCAGATAGGCATCCACGGTTACCCGGGCTGTTTCCACGCCATACCGGGGCATTACCTGCATCAGCAAGCCGGCAGGCACATAATACATATTGGCGATGGAATGCTCCAGACCGGAGAGCACGAACAGCATAATGGGGAAGAAGCAAAGCACCGCCTTGCTGCCGCCGGACTGGGCGCCGGTGGCCATGAATACCGCTCCGCATACCAGGATGTTGCAGCCAATACCCTTCATCAGTGCATCCAGGAAGGAAAGATTGGATTTATTGGCGGCGATGGTCAGGGCCAGATCAGCCGTGGCCTGGCCATGAGACTGCAGCACGCCCCCTGCCGTGGCGATGACAGCCACCAGGAAGGCGCCCAGCATATTGCCCAGATAGGCAATGCCCCAATTGCGCAGGATGCCTGGCCATTTGGCTTTGCCAATCAGGGCAGGGCCTGCCATCAGGCAATTGCCGGTAAACAGCTCACCCCCGGCCATCACCACCAGCATAAGCCCGGTGGGGAATACGCTGGCCCCCAGCAGCTTGCCAAGGCCCGCTTGGGCAAGGGATTGGATCACGGTGGCGCCCATGGCGCCGAAGGCGATGAACATCCCCGCCAGCACCGCCAATAAAAAGCAGCGGCCAGCCGGCAGGCCAGATTTTGTTTCAGTAATGGTTTCCCACTTCTTGGTGATTTCCTTGGAAGTAAGCATCATGCATCCATCCCTTTCTTATCATCGGTGAAAACAGAAAATATTATAACAAAAGAGAAAGAATTATGCAAGATGTTCGGTATTATAACGAACAAAATTTATGAGTTCATTTTTAATGTTCGGTATTTTATGGTGTACTACCTGCATCATCAGCCTTTCCAGCATCTGCCCGATGGCGGGGCCGCGCAGCCCCAGGGCGGCAAGATCGCTGCCCTTTACGGCAAGATGGGAAAGCTGATAACAGCAGCCGGATTGGAGCAGGGTTTGCATTTTCTCCATCAAGAGATCAAATGGATGGGGATCCCGGCCCTCAGCCGCCGCCAGGGCCTGCTGGAAACGCAAAAGCCGCTGAAGGCCTTCTTCCTGAAGCCGCCAAAGCATTTCCTGCAGATTTTCCTCATCCAGATGCAGGCACTGATACTCAACCAGCTGCTGTACCCCATCCAACATTTTTACCGGCATTTTCAGTCCCAGGAGGATGGCCCGGGCCTGGGCGGCGCAGCGTTCCTCCTCCCCGGAAGGATGGCATAGCCGCAAAAGAGCCGCTAGGCGGATCATGGGATCGGCAGGACAGCATGGCAGCATGGATACCGTCTGTAGCCACTTTTCTCCTGCCAGAAAGGCAAGCTGCGGAATGGCGGAAAAGATGACCGGGCTGAACCGGGAAAGAATCCGGGTGCAGTCTCTTCCCATCAGCAGACCGCTGAGCTCGGCAGCAATGCGCTCCCGGCTGATTTTCTGCAGGGTATCGCGCAGTGAAACCAGGGCGTCGGCCGTTTTTTTTTCGATGGGGAAGGAAAGCCGTGCAGAAAAGCGCAGCGCCCGAAGGATACGCAGGGCGTCCTCTGTGAAACGCTTTTCTGCGTCGCCCACGCTGCGGATGATCCCCTTTTCACAATCCTCCCGGCCATGAAAGGGATCGCACAGGCCCCGGACGGGGGAATAGGCCATGGCGTTGACAGTGAAGTCCCGGCGGGACAAATCCTCCTCCACGGCGTCAGTAAAGGATACGCTGGAGGGATGCCGGCCGTCCAGATATTCCCCGTCCCGGCGGAAAGTGGTGATTTCCAGGGGCATGGAATCAATCATTACCGTCAGCGTGCCGTGTTTCAGACCCGTTTCGATCGTACGCTCCCGGGCAAAAATACGCTGCATCTCTTCCGGGGATGCGGCGGTGCAGATGTCATAATCATGGGGCTGCATGCCCAGCACAAAATCCCTGACGCAGCCCCCCACCGCATAGGCGGCAAAGCCTGCCTCTTCCAGACGGTTTATAGCGGAAAGCACCGGGGCGGGCAAAGGAAAAAGCAATTGTAACACTCCCTTTCCTTTCCATCTTATATCCTCCTGCCCGCCTTGTCAATCCTGCATATTCGTGATAAAATAGAAGAAATGAATCTGGAGGAATGATTGCATGAATGGGCTGGAGGCCATTATCGCTGCCCGGGCGCTATTAGCGGATATTACCCCTCTTCGTCAGGATTGCGGCCGCATTTGCGGGGGCGCATGCTGCGCACCGGATGAGGACGGGCAGGGGGGCATGCTGCTTTTCCCCGGGGAAGAAGCGCTGTATGATCCGCTGCCGGAAGGATTTGCAATTACAGCGGACGACGCCGTCATGCCAGGGGCAAGGCTTATCACCTGCGCCGGGCAGTGCAGCCGCTGTGAGAGGCCCCTTTCCTGCCGGCTGTTTCCGCTGCTGCCCACCCGGAAGGGCTGCAAAATGGATCGGCGTGCCTGGGCGGTCTGCCCCTTGATGGAATGGGGCAAGAGCGGCTTGTCCCAGGATTTTGTGCAGGCGGTGAAGAAGGCAGGGGAGATCTTATATGCCTCCCCGGCGTGTGCTGACCTTCTGGACGCTATTCATCAGTTTAACGATCATCTTTCGCAGTTTTGATAAGGAGGGGCCGCCATGGGTTGGGTGCAGGCCAAATGTTATCAGGAAATCCATGGAACGGGCGGGGCAGGAAATGTATTGCTTGCCGATGCTCGGGGCGGGGATTTTTCCCCTTGGGCAGGGCAGGCGCAGTGCGTCTATCTGGATCCGCCCTTTATGACGGGGGAGGATTTTTATCTGCGGATGCGGGTGGGCACCCGGGGATGGGAAACGGGAAAGGATGTTTTATCCCTGCCGGCTTATTCTGATCGCTTTGCCACCAAGGGAGAATATCTGTCCCTTTTGCGGGGGGCATTGGAAAACGCCAGGGAACTGCTGAATGAAACAGGCTCCCTCTTTCTGCATCTGGATAGCCGGATGAGCGCCCATGCCCGCATTCTGTGCGATGAAATATTTGGGGAAAGCAATTTTGTCAATGAGATCATCTGGGCTTATCAGACCGGCGGGCGCAGCATGAAGCGCTTTTCCCGCAAGCATGACGTGATCCTTTTTTACCGTAAATCCCGCAATCAGTATTTCAATATCACCGCCGTGCCCCTGCCCCGCAGCGAAAACCGCTCCAATCATATGCGGCGGTGCGTGGATGAAAACGGCCGTGCCTACCGCACCATTCAATCCGGGGGTAAGCTGTATACCTATTACGATGACGATCCTGTTTATCCCGGGGACGTGTGGATGGATGTGAGCCATTTGCAGCAGAAGGATCCTCAGCGTACCGGCTATGATACCCAAAAGCCTCAGGCGCTGCTCAGCCGCATTATCCTCTCCTCTACCCGCCCGGGGGATCTGGTGGCCGATTTGTTTGGCGGCAGCGGCACCACTGCCATTGCGGCTGCCCAGGCAGGGCGCAGGTATCTGATTGCCGATTGCAGCATTCAGTCCCTGTCCGTCACCCGAAAGCGGCTGCTGGAAACGGATATGACCCTTTCCGCCCCTGCCGATGATTCCGGAGTGACCATGGATGCGGATTTTATTCCCGGCATCGCCTTCCATGATATCTGCATCACCCGGTATGATCCGCCCCAGGGGGATATCAAGGGGCTGGACGCCATCGATCAGTGGAGCGTGGGTTTCTATGCGGATGGTGTTTTCTATCCCCAGGCCAGCGCGGCTCGACGCAAGCATACCCCAGAATTGCCTCAGGTGCTGCAATTGCCTCAGCTGCGGGGCACTCCGGCCATCTTGATTGTGGATGTATACGGCAACCGCACCCTGTGGCGGAAGGAGGAAGAATAAATGAAAAATACCCATTGTAAAGCGCTTCCCAAGTGGCTGTATCTGCTGATGGCGCTGTTGTTTTTCCTGGCCGCTATGGCGGGCAGATGGATTGTAAAGAATGCAACGCAGAGCGGCAATGCCGACGGCCTGATTACCACCGCCCAGGCAGAGGAAAATTTCAAAACGCTGAAGAAAGGCTCCGGCGGGGAAGAGGTGCGCCGGGCCCAGCAGGCCCTTGCCGATTTGGGGTATTATGAGGGCGCCGTCAGTGGCAATTTCAGCAAGGAATTTGAAAAGGCAGTCAAGGCCTTCCAGGCGGATTTCGGCATTCCCCAAACGGGTGAACTGGACTGGGATACCTACTCTCTGATTACCGCCGATCTGCCCGAGCAATTGCCGGAGGTGACCCAGCCGCCCAAGAAACAGAAGATTCCTGCGGAGGAAGATGAAGCGGCGCCCTTCGTTATCGAAGGGGAATGGTATCAGGATAAGGAGCATGTGGCGGCATACCTGTTCCAATTCGGGGAGCTGCCGGGCAATTACATCACCAAGAAAGAGGCCCAGGCCCTGGGCTGGGTGAGCAGCGAAGGCAATCTGTGGGATGTGGCCCCGGGCATGAGCATCGGCGGCGATCGATTCGGCAATTATGAAGGGCTGCTGCCGGAAAAGAAGGGCCGTCAGTATTACGAATGCGATATCGATTTTGAGGGAAAATACAGAAACGGCAAGCGCATTGTATTCAGCAATGACGGGCTTGTTTTCTATACCGATGACCATTATGAAAGCTTTGAGGAGATCAGGAAATGAAACAAATTCATCTTTCTGCAGCCCATTGGGATACTCCCCGGGCCGCCCATGAAGCATTGAAGCAGGCCCTTTCCTTTCCAGATTATTACGGCCATAACCTGGACGCTCTTCACGATTGCCTGGCGGAGATCCGGGATGTGAAGCTGGTGATTGAGGATGGAGGCCATCCTGCCCAGGCCATGCCGGATAAATGGCCGGGGTTTATGACGGTATTTTTTCTGGCGGTGCAGGAAAACGCGGGGCTGGATATCCAGGTGATCTCCGGCCAGAGTGATTACTGAGAAAGGAATGCACACATGACGTATCATCAGCAATTGATGGAGAAATACCAGATACGCAAATCCAGGGCCCAGAAGGATGCTTTCCTTGCATGGGCAAAGGAAAACTGTGAGAAGCTGGGCTATACCTGCCGGGAGGATGTTCACGGAAAAAAACGCAATACGGTGAATCTGGTGGCGGGCGATCCGGAAAAGGCCCGCGTCATCTATACCGCCCATTACGATACCCCCGCCCGCTCCCCCATGCCCAACAAGGTTTTTCCCCAAAATTTCTTTTTTACTTTGCTGGTTCAGATGCCTCTGGTTCTGATGATCCTGGCCCCTGCCCTGGGGGTGGGGCTGTTGCTGGAGCATTTGACGGGGGATCCCCGGATGTATGCACTGGGCTTTCTTCCGGTATACTTTGGGCTGTTCCTGCTGGTGATGCGGGGGGCTGCCAATCCCCATACTGCCAACGATAATTCCTCTGGTACGGCGGCGCTGTTCCAGGTTATGGAGATGCTGCCCGTGGAAATGCGGGATCAGGCCGCTTTCATCTTTTTCGATAATGAAGAAAAGGGCAAGGTGGGATCCAAAGCTTTTGCTAAGAGCCACCCCGAAATTAAGGAAAAAGGCCTGATTTTCAATATGGATTGCATTGGCGACGGCAAGCATATCCTGGTGCTGGCCCCGAAAAATGCGGAAGAGCAATTGCTGCGGCAGCTCAATGCCGCTTACAAAAGCGAAGGGGATTTCCAGGCGGTGCAGTGTTCCGCCAAGGAAGCATCCTATAATTCCGATCAGAAGAGTTTTAAGCGCGGCGTGGCCGTGGGCGCTTTCCATAAAGGCAGGATGGGATATTTCCTGTCCCGGATCCATACCAGTCGGGATGTGATCTGTGAGCAGGCAAATCTGGATTATGTCTGCAAGGGCGCCGTGGAATTTATCAAGCAGCAATAATGCAAAAAATGTTTTGTCCCTTGCCGGTTTTCGGTAGGGATGGGGGAGAAAACTGATCTTGAAAGCGGTTCCCCCGGAGAAAAAAGGAGGAAAATATCATGAGCCGTTTAGGTGATCTGATTCGTTTGGAACGCACCCGCCAAGGGCTGACCCATAAGCAGGTGGCCCGCAAGTGCGGCGTTAGCGATAAATACCTGATGGAGGTGGAGGCGGGTACCCGCATTATTGCCGATGATCAGGCCCGGCGCATCCTTAAAACCATGGGTTTGTCCCAGCAGAATGAAACAGATTTCACCCTGGATGATATTGCCGCCACGGTGGATCTGCAGTCTGCGGTGCCACAGCTTGCCAAGGCAGTGGAAAAGAAACCTGCCGAGAAGCCAAAGGCAGAGAAGGATGATGGTGTATCCGGCTCCATCTGGTTGGACGCCCTGTCCGGTGTGCTCAAGCATGTGCCTATCTATAACGCCGTGATGAAGGAAGTGGGCCATCGGCTGCTGCCCATCACCGGGGGTAAGATCGAAGGCGCATCCCCGGATAAGGTGTATTATTTCATGGCGCCGGATAATGCGCTTCGGGGCTTCAGGGTGCAAAAGGGTGATCTTTTGCTGGTGGTGCCTGCCCAGGCGGCGGTGGACGGGGCTATCATGTTGCTGCAGACCCCTCAGGGGAAATTGCTCCGGAAGGTGAAGCGGGTCAATGATTATCAGGCCATGCTGCAGAAATATGACGAAGCATTTGAATCGGAAATCAAAAATTATAATGAACTGACCTTCGTTGGCCGGTGCGTCCGGCTGGAGGCGGAGCTGTAAAAAACCTGCCGCCGGGGCAGGAAGATGCCCTTTCCCGGCGAAATATACATCATCATTGCCATACTGCAAAGGAGGAAAACCCCATGACCATGCTGGAAACCCTGCGGGAAAAGAACCCGGGCCTGCCTTTCTATTCTGTATTTGACGCTGAATTCCGTCCCTTCGGCAAAGTAATCGAAGATTTCGACGCCGCCGCCCTGATCGCCGCTTGCGAAAAGGCCGCCGTGATGCCTGAAAAGGGCGTCAGCTATGTGCCCGATATGCCCGCACTGGAAGCAGTGGAAGGCGCTTTCGATGCTGTGAAGCTGCAGCTGCGGGGCGAAGGCCATACCCAGATCGGCGTTTGCTGGGGCTATAACAGCACCATGCAGTGCATGGAATATCATCGCGCCAGTGAACACAATATTGCCGTCAGCGACTGCGTACTGCTGCTGGCCGCTCAGCAGGATCTGGAAGGCAACGATCTGCCCGCCGGCAAGGTAAAGGCCTTCTATTGCCCCAAGGGCACCACCATCGAAGTGTACGCCACCTCCATGCATTATGCCCCCTGCCAGGTGAGCGATGACGGCTTCCGCTTCATTGTCATTCTGCCCCGGGGTACCAATCATGATCTCACCTGTGAAAAGCCTGACACCAAGGAAGGCAAGATTCTGTGGGCGGTGGATAAGTGGCTTATCGCCCATCCCGATGCTCCCGAAGTGGCGCAGGGGGCCTATCCCGGCATCCAGGGTGAAAACTACGTGGTGAAATACTAAATAATACAGTGAATGGAAGGCTGAGAAATCTTTCTTCTATTCGCTGCCATCGGCTTGGAAAAAAGGGGCTTTTTGGTGCGCAAAGCACGAAAAAGCCCGCTTTTTACAGATGGAGATTCGAATGAATGGCGTATTCTTCATGCTGCCCTGCCGGTGATTCTTCCGCAAGTGAGCAAATTCGATCTGAATAGGAGCCGCTATGCACGTTATTGCCCGCATCTGTAATGATTTTCCTACCAAATTCGGCCTGCCCAGGCAAAGCGGCCTGGTGCCGGGGCTGCAATCCCGGATTGTACTGGAAAAGGAATACCGCATTCCTCAGGCCCTGCGGGGGCTGGAGGGCTATTCTCATATCTGGCTTTTGTGGGAATTCCATCAGGCCAAGCGGGAGAGCTGGTCCCCCACGGTGCGGCCGCCCCGGCTGGGAGGCAATACCCGGATGGGCGTTTTCGCCACCCGCTCCCCCTTTCGGCCCAATCCCATCGGGCTGAGCTGTGTGAAGCTGGAGGCCATCGTGCAGGAGGCGGAGGGCCCGGTGCTCATTGTTTCCGGCGCAGATTTGATGGATGGAACGCCCATTTACGATATCAAGCCATATCTGCCCTATGCCGATTGCCATCCGGAAGCCACCGGCGGCTTTGCGGCGGAGGTAATGGATCATGGACTGCAAGTGGAAATACCGGAAGAAATATTGTCTCTGATCCCAAAGGAACGGCATGAGGCGCTGATGGGCGTGCTTGCACAGGATCCTCGCCCCGGCTATCAGCAGGATCCCGACCGCATCTACGGTTTTTCCTTTTCCGGGATGGAGATCCGCTTTACGGTGAAAGGACAGGTGCTCACTGTCTGTCAGGTGGAAAAAATCGAGAAATAATCATTCCCCCTTTTCTTTCCTGCGCATACGATGGGAGGGAAAGGGGGAATTGAGTATGAACATTTTGCTTTGGATTGTGCTTGGCGCCCTGGCAGGCTGGATTGCCAGCCTGATTATGGGCAGCGGTGGCGGGGGCTGGATTGCCCATGTGGTGATTGGCGTGGTAGGGGCTGCCCTGGGCGGCGTAGTGGCTGCGGCCTTGGGTTTGGGCGGCATCACCGGTTTCAATTTGTACAGCCTGCTGGTGGCAGTGGGCGGCGCCTGCCTGCTGCTGGGGGCCTTCAATCTGATCCGAAGAGGTTTATAAAAAAGATCGCCCTGGACGCAAGTGCGTTCGGGGCGATTTGCAGCATATTATTCATCCATTTCCGGCATGTCATCCTCGGTGATGGCTTCTTCCAGAGCGTCGGAATCGTCCTCGAAGCGATCCTCGGGCAGCAGATCATCCGTTTCGTCCTTCGTTTCGGCATTTTCCGGCTGGGCCTTGGGCTTGCGTTCTTCCTTGGGGGCACGGGCAGGCTGAATGCGCTGTACTTCCTCCATGGGATAATCCTTCTGCTCGAAGCTGTCGCCCTTGGGAATGCGCACCCGCACCGTTTCCTTGAGCACGTTCAGATCCATTACCGTGCCGTTACCATCGGGAGTGATCACTTCCTTGCCCACCTTCGGCATCTTTTTCCGGGTGGCTTCATAATGATCTTCCTCATATTTCAGACAGCACATCAGCCGCCCGCACACACCGGAAATTTTGGTGGGATTGAGGGAAAGATTCTGCTCCTTGGCCATTTTGATGGATACGGGCTGGAAATCCCCCAGGAAAGCGGCGCAGCACACCTGCCGTCCGCACAGGCCAAGGCCGCCCATCATTTTGGCTTCGTCCCGGACGCCGATCTGCCGCAGCTCAATGCGGGTGCGGAAAACGGAGGCCAGATCCTTCACCAGTACCCGGAAATCCACCCGCTTATCGGAAGTGAAATAGAAAAGGATCTTGGAATTGTCAAAGGTATATTCGCAGCCCACCAGCTTCATCTGCAGCTTATGCTCATCCACTTTTTTCTGGCAGAGGGCCAGGGCATCTTTTTCCTTTGCCTGGTTATCCAGCTGATGCTGGGCGTCTTCCGGGGTGGCGATGCGGATGACAGGCTTGAGGGGCGGCGTGATCAGATCATCGCTGACTTCCCTCACGCCGGTGACCACTTCGCCGTATTCCATCCCCCGCACTGTTTCCACAATGACGGCGTCCCCGGCGGTGGGCCAGAGGGGACCGGGATCAAAATAATAGAGTTTTCCTGCGTTTCTGAAGCGAACACCGATTACACTTGCCATGTTGAAACTTCCTCCGATATTGATTGCATCAGGCCTTCTGTCAGGGCGGCCCATCCCACATTGGCATTTTTTTGTCTGCGGGCATCCATCAGTGCATCCATGATGCGCCGGACGCCCGTGGGCCGTGCGCTGCTCCACCAGGCGGGGAAGCCCGGGGGCGTTTGACCGCCCTGGGTCAGGCTGTGCAGCAGGGCGCGCAGCTGCTGCTCCAGAATATCCAGCAGCAGCTCCCCCTGATCCTTGGCATTTTTCAGCACCTGGGCGGCGCCGGCCAGATCGGCGCTGCGCCGGACGGCCAGAAAGCTTTTGCTCACTGTCTCCCGGGCGGCCCAGTATTCTTCATCCTTGTGCATCTCCAGCGCCCGGCCTATACTGCCTTCGCAGTAAAGGGCCAGTTTCCTGGCTCGGGGCGGATCGATACCCCGCAAAAGCAGCGCCTCCTCCAAGCGGCTTTGTGCCCAGGGCTGCATCCGGATGATGCGGCAGCGGGAACGGATGGTAGGCAGCAGGGAGGATTCGGCGTCGCAGGTGAGCAGAATTACCGCATCATCCCGGGGTTCTTCCAGGGTTTTGAGCAGGCAGTTCTGGGCCTGTGGGGTCATGTGGTCCGCCTGTTCCACGATCATCACCTGCTTTCCCCCTTCCAGAGAAGGGCGGGACAGGCTGTCGATAGCCTTGCGGACGGATTCGATTTTGATGGATTTTTCTTTGGGCAGGGGGGCGGGAAAGAGGGCATTGGGATGGGTGCGGGCGATGAACCGCCGGCAGTTGCGGCATTGGCCGCAGGGCTTGTCCCCCTCACCGGTACACAGCAATCCCTGGCCCAGCAGATGGGCCAGGGTACGCTTGCCCACGCCCTTTTCCCCTGTCAGCAGCAGAGCATGGGGCATCCGGCCGGATAAAAAATCATGGTAAAGAGCGAGGAGCGAATCGCTCCCCGCCGTGCATTGCGCCAATGACAGGCCCTGGCCGGGATAATCAGTATTTGACAAATTGATCCACCGTCATGACGAATACGGTTGCGCCGCCCACGGTCACCTCAATGGGATAGGGGGCATACATGCCGGTTGTGCCGCCCATGGAAACGGGAGAAGAGGCGATCTGCTTGCGGCTCTTGCACACTTTTTCGATGATGCCCATGCAGCCGTCAAAGCGATTGTCTTCCACGCCCACCAGCAGGGTGGTGTTGCCGGATTTGAGGAAGCCGCCGGTGGTGGCCAGCTTGGTAACGCCGTATCCTTCACTCATCAGATTGCTGATCAGACGGGAAGCGTCTTCATCCTGAACGATAGCGATAATCAGTTTCATAAGTAAAGCTCCTTTCATTACACAGAAAAATGCGAAAGCATCGTTTATTCCTGTTCTTATTATACAACATTTCGGCTCAAATATCAACCAGTAGCGCTTCGATACTTGTCAATTTTGCTGTTATGTGGTAAAATAACTTGGCTTTTAATAGCCTTTTTGAAGGAGTGGAAGCAATGACCCATATTTATTTGGATGCAATGGGCGGGGATAACGCCCCGAATTGCACTGTTGAGGGGGCAATGGAGGCCCTCCGGGCGGATAAGGATTTAAAGATTACCCTGGGCGGCCCTGTATCTGAAATCGAGCCTTTATTGCAGGATGCCGGGGACGTGCGGGATCGTATTGCCCTGGATGACGCCCCGGAAATCATCACCAATCATGATGCCCCGGTGATGGCCATCCGGCAGAAGAAAAATTCTGCCCAGGTGCGGGGCATGCTGATGGTGAAGGAAAAGCAGGCGGACGCTTTTGTATCCGCCGGTTCCACCGGCGCCACGCTGGCCGGCGGCATGTTCCGCCTGGGCCGTATCGACGGGGTGGAGCGGCCGGCACTTGCGCCCCTTTTGCCCAACGGAAAGGGTTTTTTCTGCCTGATTGACTGCGGCGCAAATGTGGATTGCCTGCCTCAGTATCTGCCCCAGTTCGGGGTGATGGGGGAGGCGTATATGCGCTGCGTGCAGGGCGTTGAAAAGCCCCGGGTGGGCCTGGTAAATATCGGCGCCGAGGCAGAAAAGGGCAATGCCCTGGTAAAGGCCGCCTATCCACTGATGGAAAGCGCTCCCTTCCATTTTGTGGGCAATATTGAGGGCCGGGATATCACCGCCGATCAGGCGGATGTCATCGTATGTGACGGCTTTTCTGGTAATCTGATCATGAAATTCATGGAAGGCGTGGCCGAAACCCTGATGGGCATCATCAAAAGTGAGATTTACGCCGATGCCCGGGGAAAAATCGGCGGCATAATTGCCAAGCCCGCCTTCCGCCGGGTAAAAAAGCGCATGGATTATACCGAAGTGGGGGGCGCTCCCCTGCTGGGGGTCAAGGGCGTGGTGATCAAGGCCCATGGCTCCAGCAACGGCCATGCCATCGCCTCAGCCATTAAGCAGGCCGCACTCATGGCGCGCAAAGGCCTGGTTGATGCCATAGAAAGTGAAATCGCAAAACAATTGAATCAGTAAAAGGAGGAAACAATCATGGTATTTGAAACGGTAGCCGGCATGATCGCCAAGCAGCTGAAGGTAGATGCTGCCACCATCACCCCCGAAACCCGTCTGGTGGAAGATCTGAAGGCGGACAGCGCCAACGTCATGGTGATGATCATGGAACTGGAAGATCAGTTCAATATCACCGTGGATGACACCGCCATCAACAGCCTCAAGACTGTGGGCGACGTGGCCAAGTATATCGAAGCCAAGCAGTAAATTTTCCCTCTTTATGCCGCATAGCGCGTTCACAATGGTGGGCGCGCTATGCTGGTCATTGGAAATCAATTGGGCCCATCCCTCCGGGCGTCAGGAAAGGAAATCGGAATGGCAGATTTGACAGTGCTCCAGCAATCCATCGGTTATTTTTTCCGCAATCGGTCCCTGCTCCGGCAGGCGCTGACCCATCCCTCCATGGGCGGGAACCATAATCAGCGGCTGGAATTCTTGGGGGATGCGGTGCTGGAATTGTGTATCAGCGAAAAAATCTTTGCCATGCATCCGGAAATGCAGGAAGGGGCGATGACCCAGCTGCGGCAAAAGCTGGTGCGGGAAGAAAAACTGGCCCAGGCCGCCCAAACCATCCGCCTGGGGGAATATCTGCTGATGGATAAAAGCTGCATGCACAACGGGGGAAGGCAAAATCCCAGCGTGCTGTGCGATGCTTTTGAAGCCGTACTTGCCGCCGTCTATCTGGATGGGGGCATGGATGATGCCCGGGCCATGGTGGAAAAGCTGATCGGCGATTGCTCCGAAACGGGGGAAAACGACGCCAAATCTGCCCTGCAGGAATATCTGCAGGGGATGGGCAGGCCCATGCCCGCCTATCAGACGGTGGGAGAAGAGGGCCCGCCCCACAACCGCATTTTCACCGCGGCTGTGATGGTGGAGGGCAGGGAAGCCGCCCGGGGAACGGGCACCAGCAAAAAACGGGCGGAGCAGGAAGCGGCCCGGACAGCGCTGGCAATGATGAAAGGTTCGGGGGAATAAAGGGGCATGCGGCTCAAAAAACTGGAGATCCATGGGTTCAAATCCTTTGCCGATCGCACGGAAATCGTGTTCAATCAGGGTATTACGGGCATTGTGGGCCCCAATGGATCGGGTAAGAGCAATATCGGCGATGCTGTGCGCTGGGTGCTGGGGGAACAGAGCGCCCGGGTGCTCCGGGGCGCCAGGATGGAAGACGTTATTTTTAACGGCACTGCCAAGCGGAAAAAGGCCTCCTACTGCGAGGTCTCATTGGTATTTGAAAATGAAGACGGCGCCCTCAAATCCAATTTTGCTGAGGTGATGGTCACCCGCCGAGTATACCGCAACGGCGACAGTGAATATTACCTGAACAAAACTGCCTGCCGCCTGAAGGATATTCTGGAGCTGTTCCGGGATACGGGCATAGGCAGGGAGGGCTATTCCCTCATCGGCCAGGGCCGCATTGATGAAATTCTCTCCGCCCGCAGCGAGGATCGCCGCCAGGTATTTGAAGAGGCGGCCGGGGTGATGACCTTCCGTGTCCGCAAGGAAGAAGCGGAAAGAAAGCTGAATCGCACCCGGGAAAATCTGAGCCGGGTCAATGATATTCTGGATGAATTGGCCTCCCGGGTGGAGCCTTTGGAAAAGCAGGCCGCCGTGGCCAAAGAATATCTGGAGCTGGCAGAGCGGCTGCGTACCCTGGAAATCAATATTTTCCTCATCCGCCACGATAAGGTGAAGGAGCGCATCGCTGCCCTCAGCCAGACCATTGAGGGGCTGCGGGACATTCTGCTGCAGCATGAAGCGCGGCTCAGCGAAAATACCCAGGAGCGGGAAGCGCTGGATGAGGCTATTGCTTTGCTGGAAGAGGAACTGGCCCAGGCCCGCAGGGAGCATCTTGCCGCCAACGACGCCCTTTATGAGGCCCAGGCAGCCAAGGAGCGTACCGTCCACCAGATCGAATCCGCAAAGGAACATCTCTCCCGCATCGAAAAGGATACGGAGGATACCCTGCGCAAGCAGAAGGAACTGCAGTCTCTCTTTGAAAAGGGAGAGATGGACGCCCAGGAAAATGACGCCGCTCTTGCCCGTGCCCGGCAGGAATTGGATGGAGAGCAGCAGCGGCTGGATTTGTATCTTTCCGATGCCCAGGAAAAAGAGGAATTATTGGATCAGCATAAGGCGGATATCCTCACCGCTGTCAATCGTCTCTCCGATGCAAAGAATCAGCAGGCCAGGCAGCAGGCCATCTGCGCCCAGATGAAAAAACGCCTGGCGGAAATCGAGCAGGCGGTAAAAGAGGGAAATGAGAAGCAGCTGACCCTCTCTCAGGCCCTGCGCCAGGCGGAAAGCCAGGCGGGGGATGTGAGTGACGGGCTGAATATTCTGAAGAATGACGCCGCCCTGTGCGAGGGCAATCTGCGGGCCCTTACCCAGGAAACCCAGGAAACGGCGGAAAAGGCCCAGAATCTGAATTTGAAATATCAGGCGGATATGAGCCGCCTGAAGCTGATGCGGGAAATGAACCAGGCCATGGACGGGTATAATCAGTCCGTTCGCAAGGCCCTGGCCTTTGCCCAGAATGACCGCACCGTCCACGGCGTGGTGGCGCGGCTGATGCAGGTTCCTCAGCATCTGGAAACCGCCATTGATATGGTGCTGGGGGGCGCACTGCAGAATATTGTTACAGAGAACGAAGAATCCGCCAAGCGGATGATCGATTATCTGCGGGTGAATAAATTGGGCCGGGCCACCTTCCTGCCTATGACCAGCGTAAAGGGCCGGGTTTTGAATGGAGAGGAGCGTCGGCTGCTTTCCATGCCCGGGTGCCTGGGGGTGGCCAGCGAACTGATTGCTTTCGATCCCCGGTTCCGGGGCATTATGGAAAATCTGCTGGGCCGCACCGTCATCGCCAAGGATCTGGACAGCGGCATTGCCATCATGCGGGCGGGCCATCATGCCTTCCGGCTGGTGACCCTGGCCGGGGACGTAATGCACTCCGGCGGCTCCATGACCGGCGGTACCGCCCAGAAGAGCGCCGTCAGCCTTCTGGGCCGGGAGCGTGAAATGAAGGATATGCAAAAGGCCCTGGACGCCGAAATGGCGGAGCTGCAAGCCTTGCGGGAAAAGGTGCTGCAGATGCAGCAGCAGCGGGAAGAATTAAAGCGCCTGCGCAATGAGGCCCTGGAACGGGTGCACCAGGAAGAAATCGCCGTGGCCCGGGAGCAGGAACGGGTATTCAACGCCCGGGCAGAGCTGACCGCAGCCACTCAGCAGTTGGATCGTACCCGGGCGGCAGCAGAGCAATTGAAAGAGGGCATTCGGGAAATCGAGGATGACCTGCGGGCCGTGCAGACCCTTACGGAAAATGAGACCATCGACCGGGAGGCCATGGATCAGAAGACGGAGGAGCTGCAAAAGGCGCTGCTGGCCGCCCGCAATCAGGCGGAGAGCCAGCGTGATCTGGTGACCAGGCTGCGCCTGCAGTATGCAGAGCTTTCCCATACCCTGGATACCCTGCGCCGGGATGAACAGCGGCGCAATCGGGAAATGGAGACCCTCGCCGAAGGGCTGCGCCAGCTGCAGGCCGAAAAGGCCTATCGTCAGGAACAGCTGACCCAGATGGAGGAATTGCAGCAGCAGCAGGAATGGGCATGCACCGCTCTGGAAAAGGATACGCAGCAGAAGCAATCCCTGGTGGATCAGCTGGATGAAAAGCGCCAGGAAAAAAGCGCCCGCCAGCGGGAATGCATGCGCCTGAGCGAAGAAATGCATAAGGCTTATGATGAGGACAGTCAGAAACTGCACCGCACCGAGCTTTCCCATGACCGGGCGGAAAACGAGCTGCGGGTGATGACCGATCATATTTTCAATACCTACGATCTTACCTATGCCATGGCGGAGGAATTCCGGGCGGAGGGCCATTTCGATCTCACTGCCAGCGATAGGGAGGCCGCCTCTCTCCGGGGCCGCATCCGTCAGATGGGCCATGTGAACGTGAACGCCATCGAGGAATATGCCGCCACCAAGGAACGCTTTGACGACCTTTCCACCCAGAAGGAGGATCTGACCAAGGCGGAAGAGGATCTTGAGTCCCTCATTACCCGGCTGCTTTCCCAGATGGAAAAGCAGTTTGTCCGGGAATTTGAAAAGCTGGGCGAGTATTTCAAGGTCACCTTTGCCCGACTCTTTGGGGGCGGGCAGGCGGAATTGAAACTGACTGACCCGAACGATGCTCTCAACTGCGGCATCGAAATCATTGCCCAGCCTCCGGGAAAGAAGCTGCAGCTGCTCAGTCTGCTCTCCGGCGGCGAAAGGGCGCTGACCGCTATTGCGATCCTGTTTGCCATGCTGAAGCTGAAGCCCACGCCCTTCTGCATCCTGGACGAAATTGAAGCGGCCCTGGATGAGGCCAATATCGGCTACTTTGCCGATTACCTTACCGAATACGCCAGGAGCACCCAGTTTGTGGTGGTCACCCACCGCAAGGGCACCATGGAGCATTGCGACGCCCTCTACGGCGTGGCCATGCAGGAGCGGGGCGTTTCGGGGATGGTATCGGTGAACCTGCAGGATTATGAGTAATGCGGAATTCGAAATGCGGAATTCGAAATAACAGAATGAATGCATAAAGGCTGATACTTTTACCGATTGTTATTACGTGCAATTTAAAATGAATGAAATAGAAGAACTGCGGGGGGAACCATGAATTCCGCATTCCGTATTCCGAATTTCGAATTGAAATGGAGGCGCTATATATGGGATTTTTTCAACGCTTGAAGCAGGGCCTGACCAAGACCCGGGGCGGCCTGACCGAAAAGGTGGATGAACTGGTTAAGAATACCCGGGTCATCGATGAAGATTTTTATGAAGAACTCACCGATATCCTGATCCTGGCGGACGTGGGCGTTTCTGCCTCCACGGATATCATTGAAAAGCTGCAGGCCAAGGTGAAGGCCCAGGGCGTGAAGGATGCCGACAAGGCCAAGGAAATGTTCAAGGAAATCCTCATTGAGGAAATGAATATTCCCCGCCCCGCCCTCAAATGGCCCATGGTGATGTTTGTGGTGGGGGTCAACGGCGTTGGCAAAACCACCACCATCGGGAAATTGGCCCTGCGCTTCCAGGAAATCGGCCGCAGCGTGATGCTGGCCGCCGCCGATACCTTCCGTGCTGCCGCCGATGAGCAGCTGGCGGTTTGGGCGGAACGGGCAAAGGTGCCCCTCATCCGCCATCAGGAGGGCAGCGACCCTGCTGCCGTGGTGTATGACGCCGTGCAAGCCGCCAAGGCGCGCAAGACCGATCTTCTGATCGTGGATACCGCCGGCCGCCTCCATAACAAGAAAAATCTGATGGATGAACTGTCCAAAATGCGCCGTATCATCGATCGGGAGTATCCTGAAGCCGAAATGCGCTGCATGCTGGTGCTGGACGCTACCACCGGCCAGAACGGCCTTCAGCAGGCTAAGCAATTCAAGGAAGCTGCTGAAATCGGCGGCATCATCCTCACCAAACTGGACGGCACCGCCAAGGGCGGCGTGGCCATCGCCATCCGCAAGGAATTGAATGTGCCGGTATGGTATATCGGCGTGGGCGAAGGCATCGATGATCTGCAGGCCTTTGACGCCAAGGAATTCGTAAACGCGCTGTTCTGAGGTGGGAACGGGGATTTTCGCGAGAGGAGGATTTTGAGGCAAAAGCCCCCTCTCGAGCTCTCCCGAAAACCAATAGGGGAAATGGATGATTGGCTTCATTCGGCAATGCGCCCCTGCTGCTTTTGTTATTTTGTGTCCTTGAGGTGATGCCCATGTGCGCGCTGCTGCGTCTTTTTTCCCGCAAGCCCATATTCTCCGACGGGGAGATTGATCTGGTGCTGTCCAATGAGGATGTGACGGATTCCGAATGCGGCATTGTGGACGGCTATACCTTTTACATATATCCTTCCGGCACCCGGCAGTATGCAGGCTATGTGAGTCTTCGGCTGGGGGAGAGCCCGGCCCTCTATTATCTGGGCCATATCGGATACCGGGTGGAGCAATCCTACCGGGGGAAGGGCTATGCGATGCGGGCATGCCGCTTGATCGTGCCCTTCATCCAGCAATTGGGATTGCGTTCCCTGGTGATTACCACCAATGTGGAAAATATCGCCTCCCGCAAGACCTGCGAGCATCTTGCTTGTACGCTGGAGCGTATCGCCCCGGTGCCGGCGGCTTATCAGCCGATATGCATGGGGGCCAAATGGAAATGCCGCTATATTTGGCGCATTCCGCCCCGTGCATGATGGGGCAAGGAATTCCATATACTATAGAATCAAGCAATGGAGGGGCCGGATATGTTCCTGACAGCCAAGGACGTAAAGGTATATTATGAGCAGATAGGGGATCATGGGCCCAATCTGCTGCTTTTGCATGGCTGGGGCTGCTCGGTGAAGCATTTTGCCCCCATCGCCCAGGATTTATCCAAGGATTACCGGGTGACGGTGATTGATTTTCCCGCCCATGGCCAGTCCGACCGGCCCCCGGAGCCCTGGGGCGTGAAGGAATATGCGGAATGTGTAAAGGATCTGATGGAGCAGCTTCAGATTGCCCCTGCCGATCTAATCGCCCATTCCTTCGGGGGAAGGGTGGCCCTGTATCTGGCCGCCAATGAGCCGAATCTTGTGAACCGTATGGTGATCACCGGCGGCGCAGGCCTGAAAAAGGAGCCCACCGAAGAGCAGAAAAAGCGCAGCGCCGCCTTCCAGAAGAAAAAGAAGCAGCTGGAGGAACTTGCCAAGCTGCCCCTGATCGGCGGATTTGCGGAAAAGAGCCTGGAGGCGCTGCGGCAGAAATACGGCTCCGCCGATTACAACGCCCTGGACGCCGAAATGCGAAAAACCTTTGTGAAGGTAATTTCGGAAGACTTAAGGCCCCTGCTGCCAATGATTCAGGCCTCCACCCTGCTTGTCTGGGGGGAAAAGGATCAGGATACCCCCTTGTGGATGGGCCAGGCCATGGAAAAGGAAATCAAAGACGCCGGGCTGGTGATCTTTGAAAACGACGATCATTATGCCTATCTGCGCCAGTGGCCCCGCTTTGCGGCGGTGATAAGGGCGTTTCTGAAATAAAGGGGAGACTGATCCATGACGATTGTGAATTATGAGCATATGGGCACGCCGGGGATGATTCTGCATCTGCTTCTGGCAGCGGTATCTGCCCTCAGCCTGCTGCTTTCCGCCCGGAAGCTGGTGCATTATTTCCAATTGGAAAGCTATCAGTTCCAGGGCTATTTCCGTACGCTGAAAAGGCAGAAGGCCATTCGTTCCTGCCTGCTGCTTGCGGGGCTGCACGTTCTGGTAAACGGGCTGTTTGTGGGGGTGAATGGGCTTCTTTGGCATCTGGATCGGCAGCAATATATAAACACTGGCCTTCCGGATGGGGAATTAAGCATTTTCCATAATGATATTTATGGGCTGCTGGCCATGATCACTTTGCCCCTTTTCCTGCTGGCAACTCTTTGGATCGGCAGATTTTTCAGAAAGCAGGCCATCAAGAAAGCGGAAAAGAAAAAATTTGCCCTGACGGCCCGGCTGAAGCGTTTTTATCTGGTGTTCTTTATCCTGCTGCTGGCCTGCCAGGGGGCTGCGCTGCTGGCTTGCTTCCGGCTGAATAACGGGTTGATTTTCCTGGGCTATTGGAATGTGCTCTTTGCCCTGCTGCTGCCGCTGCTTGTGGCCTTGGCTGCGGTGCTGGCTCTGCCTATTGAAAAGTTCATCTTCCGTCTCTATTTCCGGGACGCCCAGAAAAAGCTGCTGGAAAATGAGAAGCTGATCCGCATCGGTATCACCGGCAGCTACGGAAAAACCTCCACCAAATTCATCCTGAACACCATCCTGTCTCAGAAATTCAATGTGCTGGCTACTCCCGCCTCCTTCAATACGCCCATGGGGGTGACGAGGATCGTTCGGGAGCGGCTGACTCCCGCTCATCAGGTGTTTATCGGGGAGATGGGCGCCCGGCACGTAGGTGAAATTAAGGAGCTTTCCCGGCTGGTGCATCCCGTGATCGGTATTCTTACCGCCGTGGGGCCCCAGCACCTGGATACCTTCCGCACCATCGAGCGCATTGAGAATACCAAGTATGAATTGATCGACGCCCTGCCGCAGGATGGCTTTGCCGTCTTTATGAATGACGGGGCCATTGTGACCAGATTGCACGATAAAACCACAAAGCCCAAGGTGCTGGTGGGGAAAGAGAACGGGGATATCTGGGCAAGCGATGTGCACGTATCCCCGGCGGGCAGCCATTTCACCCTGCACATCAGGGATTGGCAGCCCATGGAATGTGTAACGCCCCTGCTGGGTGAGCATAACATCAATAACATCCTCATGGCCTGTGCCGTGGCAAAGCATCTGGGGATGAACCGGGAACAGATCATCCGGGGCATTGCCGCCCTGCGCCCGGTGGAGCATCGGCTGCAGCTGCTTAAATCCGCCGGCGGCGTTACCATCATTGACGACGCTTTCAACACCAATCCCCGTTCCAGCAAGGAAGCGCTGAAGGTGCTTTCCACCTTCCCCGGCCGCCGTATTATCGTAACTCCCGGCATGGTGGAATTGGGCGCAGATGAAGATACCTATAATTATGAATTTGGCAAAGCCATGGCGGGATGCGTGGATATCGCCGTGCTGGTGGGCAAAAAGCATACCCTGCCCATCCAGAAGGGCCTGAAGGAAGCGGGATTTTCGGAGGAAAATATCCATGTGATGGCGTCTCTGGATGAGGCCATTGCCTTTAACCGGATGAATCTTCGCGCCGGCGATGTGGTCATGTATGAAAATGATCTGCCGGATAATTACAGTGAGAACTGACGGAGGAATGAAGGATGAGCAAGATGCAATTGGGCGTCATCTTCGGCAGCCGCACCTGCGAGCATGAAGTGGCCATTATCAGCGCGGTGCAGTTGATGCGCCATGTGAACCGGGAAAAATATGATGTGATCCCTGTGTATATCAGCCAGAAAGGGGAATGGTTTACCGGGGATCCCCTGAT
>SVGR01000159.1 GCA_015056265.1 Clostridiales bacterium | reverse complement strand
GGCACGGGCCAATGTATCATATACAGCGTTTACAGCTTCCGGATCCATAAAATGTACGGTATGGGTCTGCAGCTTTTCATCAGTAATCTTGCCGCCATTCATGGCGATAATAGGGCAGGAAAGGCCGTATTTCTGCAAAAGTACATAGACGTTTTCTGCAAAACGGCCCGAAGCGATGGCCACCGTAATGCCCTTTTCCTGGGCATTTTGGATTGCCCGCAGGTTTTCATCCGTCATCATCCCCCGGCTATCCAGCATCGTGCCGTCCACATCAGTGGCAATGAGGCGAATGGACAAATCCTCACGCATGTTGTTTCTCTCCCGTGCTTAGAATGGCGGCTCTACCGTAAATTTTCGCCCGTCCAGATAGGCAAGGCATCCCCCAGCCTGCATGGTCAACTCCGTGGCCCAAAGCCTGAGGCCATTCACCTTCAGCCGTTTGTTCAGCCCGCGATCCCCGTATTTATCATCCCCCAACAGCGGGTGGGAAAGAAAGCTCATATGGGCGCGGATCTGGTGGGTGCGGCCGGTGTGCAGCGTAATGCGCAGACGGGATACCTGGCCGTCAAAGGAGAGGGTCTCATATTCGGTGATGATTTTGCGTGCGCCCGGGGTCTCATGGGTGATCACCCGCACCTGAGCCCTATCTGCATCTTTGATCAGATAGGCTTCTTTTACAGCAGCTGCGGGGCGCATTTCACCGCGCACCAAGCACTGATACACTTTCTTTAGCATGCGATCCCGGAATGCTTGCAGCAGGCACGCTTCGCTTTCATCATTTTTCGCAAACAGTAGCAGCCCGCCGGTCTGATGATCCAAGCGATGGCACAGCCTGGGAGCATACCGTTCACCGGCATGCTCCTGCATCAGCGTCAGCGCCGTCATACCGCCCCTGCCGTCTTCATCGCAGCTGAGCCCCGCAGGCTTGTGGATCAGCAGGATATTCTCATCCTCATAAACAATGGGAATCTCCGGCGAAAAGGCGGTATACACCTGAATCTGCGCCCCCTCCTCCGCGATCGCATCTTTATCGATGCGGCGGCCGTTCATCTTCACATCCCGGCGCTTAAATGCTTCCCGGATCACATAGGCAGGAAGCAAGGGCATCCCACGGGCAATACACACTTCCGCCCGTGTGCCAGCCGCGCCTTCCGGCACAATCAAATGATATATCTTCATCAGTTCAGCACCGCCGACGGCATGCCAATCCACCGCACCGTCTGCAGGTGCAGTTGATTGAGAGCCGATATCATCCGGGGCGTGGGTAGCACGCAGAGCATAGATTCCAGCACCTGCCGCATTTCCGCAAGGCCGGCTCCCTGCTTGGCCATCATTCTCAGGTCCTCCAGTGCCTCATCTTCATCCAATTCAGGCCGGACGGACCCGTGAATGGCCCCTCGCATTGCCCTGGCAGAGGCCGTTTCTTCGGGCAGCATGCTGTTCATGCCGCCCATCATCATTTCTCTTGTCACATGCACCTGCGTGGTCCCTGCCATAGAAAGGCCGGTCAGCAAATGTTCCGGATCGGCAAGGCCGGGATGCAGAAGCAGCATATCCCCTTCCCGGCTTTGGATATAATCAAATCCTGCCCGCTGGAACCGGGCCACATACGCCTCATCACCCGAACGGTATATGCTTTCCGCTTTCAGATACTGGATGAAATGCTGCACCGGCGCCTCCGCATGCAAAAATCCAATCAAATACAGCATGCTGTGCATGGTGGCGTCAAAATGAAAAATCTTTTCACGAATTTTTGTATAGTCGGAAGAAAGCATGGCTTGCATCAACTTCCCCATCAGGGCGTCGGAAAGCTGCAGGATGGCCGATTCTTCCGATTCAACAATCAGACTGCACCAAAGCCTGGAAACCAATGCCTCTGCGGCGCTGATATCATCCCAATCATCCAGGGGCGCCTTTCCCCCGTTCATCAGCATCCGCTTCACCAGCCCATCTTCCCTGGGCGTGAGAAAACAGGCTTCCCTTTCCACGGCCCTCTTCACCTGACGCCGCATCGCATCCAAGCCGGGGAATCCCCGTCTGCTTTCCTGGGCATAAAATGAAAACTGATAGAGGGCGATGGCCTCATCCTCTGCCACATCGTCAAAAATTCCCTTTGCGGGACAACGGGTCAGCCGCTCCTGGCATGCCTCCAATTGCCTTTCCTTCAGCACACTCATGGTTTTGTCGCACCAGGGCTCCGCTCGTTTTGTACTGATTCTCAGCATTTCCTCATCCCTCCTTTCATCGGGAAATGCGCAGGGCCTATGCCGCCTTTTCGACAGCAATCGGCATAGGCCCTGAATCAATTATACAGGCATTCAATCCCCTGTCAAGGGCTTTTGTATGGAATACCAATTCATCCGTTTTGGGCCATACGCAGCAGTTCCGCTTCGTCAATCACCGGGATCCCAAGGGCCTGGGCCTTTTGCAGCTTGCTGCCCGCCTTTTCCCCGGCCACCACATAACTGGTTTTTTTGCTGACGCTGCCGGCAGCCACGCCTCCCTGATCGCGGATCAGTGCTTCCGCCTCCTGACGTGAAAGCGTAGGCAGCGTGCCCGTCACTACCAGCGTCATGCCCTGGAAAGCGCCGCCCGTTTGCCGATCCTCCCGGACAGGCTGTACTCCTGCATCCAACAGCCGTTCAATCATCCGCTGGTTCTCCGGATAGGAAAAGAAATCCGTTACGCTCTGAGCCACAATTTCGCCGATTTCGTCGATGGCCAGCAGTTCTTCCATGGTGGCATTCTGTACCTTATCCAGGGTACCAAAGGCGGCCGATAAATCCCGTGCGGTGCGCTTTCCGATATTGGGGATGCCAATTGCCAACAGGAAGCGGGAAAGGGCGCAATGCTTGCTATTTTCCAAAGCCTCGATCAAATTTTGGGCGCGCTTGTCCTGGAAGCCGTCCAAAGCCTGCAATTGTTCTGTCGTCAGCCGGTATAGATCGGCCGCGTCCCGGATATTCAATTGATCATAGAGCAAATCGGCGGTCTTTTCAGAGAATCCGCCAATATCCATGGCCTCACGGGAAGCAAAATGCTTGAGACGGGCCACCGCCTGGGGCCGGCATCCCTCCCTGTTCAGGCAGAAGATATGTGCCCCTCGCTGGGTCAGCATCCCGCCGCAAGCAGGGCAGCAAACGGGAGGCAGAATCTCTTCGCCGCCTTTTCCGTCGTCCACACTGCCCATAATTTCCGGGATCACATCATTGGATCGGCGGATCCACACAGTACAGCCCAGGGTTAGCTTTTTGCGCTGAATATCCCCCAAATTATTCAAGGTAGCTTTTTTCACCGTTACCCCAGCAAAATCCACCGGGCTCACATGGGCCAGGGGGGTGAGCTTTCCCGTGCGCCCCAGCTCCCAGGTAACAGCTTCCAGCGTGGCAGTATTCTCCTCGGCGGCAAATTTATAGGCCACTGCCCACCGGGGGAA
>SVGR01000022.1 GCA_015056265.1 Clostridiales bacterium | reverse complement strand
GGTCAGGGTGGTCTTGCCGTGGTCAACGTGACCAATGGTGCCGATGTTTACGTGCGGCTTATTGCGTACGAATTTTTCCTTTGCCATGGGGATTCCCTCCATTTTCCTGTTAAACGTAATGATGCCGGGCTAACAGCCGGGCGAACCAGAGAAGCCGGCATCCGCCGGTGGCCTTCTATGCCGCGTAAATGCAGACATAGCAGTGGAGCGGGTGATGGGAATCGAACCCACGTGGTCAGCTTGGGAAGCTGGAGTTCTACCATTGAACTACACCCGCACGCAATGACTATTGTAACCAATTTTCCCCTGATTGTCAACACATCCAATAAAAATTTTTTGTGTTTGCAGGATTTTACACTCCCCGGGTGAACATATCAACCATGCCATCCAAAGAGGAGGATTGAACCATGTATTCCGATTTAAAATATCTGTCCACACCGCTGCCGGAGGACGTGCTGAAGCTGAAATATTTCGGTGATTTTTCCCGGCTGGAAAAGGTGATCGACCTGAAACTGCAAAACCCCGATTTGCCCCTGGCCCTGCGCAAACGACTTGAATATGAAAAGATCATTACTCCCCTGTGGATCAAGGCCTATCCCCACGATCAGGAAAAGGCCCTTGGCCTGCTGCGGGAATGCTTTGGGGATTTCTCCGAAGAAGAGCTGGACGATCTGCGCAACCGGGATATGGTGGAATGGGCCTATATCAACGGTCAAGTTCATTACAAAAATAATTTTCTTGGCAATCTGATCAAAACCCGGCCGGAATATGAAGCAAGAGTAATCAATGAAGAACGGCTTTCCTACAAGCGAGAAAAGGCAAAAATGCTCAACGGCATTATGGAGCGGATGCAGAAAGAAGGAAAGCTGATCTGCCGCTTCCGCATGCGCGCCCAAATGACCATCGATCCCATCCCCGGACGGGAGGGGCAGAAGGTATACGCCCATCTTCCCCTGCCCATTGAATATGCCCAGGTAAAGAATTTTCAGCTTCTGTCCATCAGTCACCCTGACGCCGTGATTGCCCCCGCCGATTATCCCCAGCGCACCGTTTGCTTCCATGACGTGCCGGACCGGCCCTTCCAAGTGGAATACACTTATGAAACCCACATGCAGTATGTGAATCCTGATCCTGCTAAGGTGCTGGATCAGCAGCCCACTTTCTATACGGAAGAATATGCCCCCCACATCTGCTTTACCCCCTATCTGAAAGCATTGGCGGCAGAGATCATCGGAAATGAGAAAAACCCCCTGATAAAGGCCCGAAAGATTTACGATTTCATCACCACCAAGATGATTTATTGCTTCATGCGCAATTACTTCACCATGCCCAATGTGCCGGAATACGGCGCATCATGCATGAAGGGTGATTGCGGCGTACAGGCGCTCCTGTTTATCACCCTCTGCCGCATTGCAGGCATTCCTGCCCGGTGGCAGGCAGGGCTGGAGGTAAGCCCCCTGGATGTGGGCAGCCATGATTGGGCCCAGTTCTATGTAGCTCCCTACGGATGGCTCTTTGCCGATCCTTCCTTTGGCGGTGCAGCCTATCGGATGGGGCATATGGACCGGTGGAATTTCTATTTCGGCAATCTGGATCCCTTCCGCCTGCCCGCCAATTGCGAATATCAGCACGATTTTTATGTGCCCTACAAGCATCACCGCTATGATCCCTATGATAACCAGGACGGCGAAGCGGAATACGAGGATGCCTCTGTTCCCGGGCCTGCCTGGGACAGCAATCATGAGGCGCTGAGCATTGAACTGCAGGATTAAGCCACCCTTCGTCCCGCCGTGTATGCCGTGCTGCCCAGCAGGACGTTTTTACTGCATCCAATTTCCAAAGGCAGACGGATGCGTCAAACAGTATTTTCTGCGAAGTACTTGATGTATACGCTTGCACATTTCCCATAAAAGGAGTATAATCAAGACGCCAAATTCTATAGGGGGGAGTTCAAATGAGGAATAAGAGGATTGTGTTTATCGTTCTGTTGCTGTTCTTGGGTTTTATTTTGACTGCTTGTGGTGGCCCTGATTCCACCTACAAAAATGCACAAGAGTTATTAGCTCAAGGTAAGTATGCCAAAGCAGCAGAAAAATTTGAGAGCCTCGGCAGTTATGAAGACGCCGTCAATTTAACGATTTATTGCAAAGCCTGTGCTTTGTGTGAATCTGGTGATTATGAAACCGGCATTGCCGCGCTGGAGAAAATGGGCGATTATAAGGATTGCACCATGCGCATTGCTTACTTTACCGCCCGTTCCTGGGATGATGCCAGCAAGGATAATGCTGATTATGAAATGATGGCGAAAGCCCGGGCGCTATACAATGAGAACTTGCTGTACCTGGATAGCATGGATCGCATTGCTTCACTTGATAAGCGCATGGAAAAGGTGGATGAAGAAAAATATAATGCTGCGGTTGCCTTGATGAATGCGGGCAAGTACAGCGATGCATATGATGCATTTGTTGCTTTGAATGGATATAAGGACAGTACAGAAAAAGCAAATTCCCTCTTTTCACAGGTTTTTGTTGAAAAATCGAAAAGTGTGAAGGTTGGAGATTATCTCATTTTCGGTACTTACGAGCAGGATGGCAACAGCAGCAACGGCACAGAACCCATTGAATGGCTGGTGCTTGCCAAGGAAAACAAACGTTTGCTGGTGATTAGCCGCTATGCATTGGACGCAAAGCCTTATGAAGAGCGTGCTACAAGTGCAACATGGGAAACCTGTTCCCTTCGCAAATGGCTGAATAACGATTTCATCAATGCCGCATTCAGTAGCGCGGAGCAAACAATAATTCCAGCAGTAACAGTATCGGCAGATAAAAATACACTATATTATAAATATAAAAGCGGAAAAGAAAGCACTGATCCAGGTAAGTCAACTAATGATAAAATATTTCTATTGAGCGCTCCGGAAATTGAGAAGTATCTTGCTTCGAAAGATGCTAGAAAATGTAATGTTACTACTTACTCAAAACAGCTAGGGGCAGCGCAAAATTCTGCTACAAGTTCTGCCAAGTGGTGGATGAGGTCGCCCGGAAAAAGTCAGGAAAGCGCTGGCTACATTATGGGCGGAAGCAACGCTAATTACTGTTACGGTATCAATAGAGTTTGCGGCGTTCGCCCTGCTTTGTGGATAGACCTGGATCCTTAATTCATAATTTGTGATACCTGGCAAATCAAAACCACCAACTAAGCTGGTGGTTTTTTTGCGCTAAAGCAAACTAAGAAATGCCGCAGCATGCAGTCTGCTGCGGCATGAAAGGGCCCGCCCTTCCGGCGATCAGTGATCCATCCGGGAATAGTTGGGGGCTTCCTTGGTGATCTGGATATCGTGGGGATGGCTTTCCAGCAGGCCGGCATTGGTGATGCGGATGAATTCGGCATCCCTGCGCATCTCTTCAATGGTGGCAGTGCCGCAATAGCCCATGGAGGAGCGCAGACCGCCCATCAGCTGGAACACGGTATCCGCCAGGGGCCCCTTGTAAGGCACGCGGCCTTCCACGCCTTCGGGAACCAGTTTCTTGGCGTCTTCCTGGAAATAACGATCCTTGGAGCCGTTGGCCATGGCGGCCAGGGAGCCCATGCCGCGGTAGCTCTTGAAGGAACGGCCCTGATAGATTTCCATTTCGCCGGGGCTTTCTTCGGTACCGGCAAAGAGGCTGCCCAGCATGACGGCCTTGGCGCCGGCAGCAATGGCCTTGGCGATATCCCCGGAATACTTGATGCCGCCGTCGGCAATGATCGGGATATTATACTTTTCAGCTTCTTCGGCACAATCGGCAATAGCAGTCACCTGGGGAACGCCGATGCCGGCCACCACACGGGTGGTGCAAATGGAGCCGGGGCCGATACCCACCTTCACGCAATCAACGCCGGCGGCGATGAGATCGTGGGTGGCGCCGGCGGTGGCAACGTTGCCGGCAAAGAGCTGAATATCAGGATAAGCCTTGCGGATCTTTTCAATGGTGCGCAGCACGCCCATGGAATGGCCGTGAGCAGTATCGATAGAAATGACGTCCACCTTGGCGGCAACCAAAGCATCAATGCGCTCCATCACATCGGCGCTGACGCCAACCGCAGCGGCGCACAGCAGACGGCCGTTGGCGTCCTTGGCGCTGTTGGGATACTTGGCGGTCTTCTGAATATCTTTGATGGTAATCAAGCCGCGCAGATTGAAATCGTCATCCACGATGGGCAGTTTTTCAATGCGGTGAGCGGCCAGGATATTCTTGGCTTCTTCCAGGGTGGTGCCTTCCTTGGCAGTAACCAGATTCTTGCTGGTCATCACCCGACCAATGGGCTTGGAATCATCGGTTTCAAAGCGCAGATCGCGGTTGGTAAGGATGCCCACCAGCTTGGTGCCTTCGGTAATGGGTACGCCACTGATCTTATAGCGGGCCATAAGGGCCTTGGCATCACCGATCAGATGATCGGGAGAGAGGAAGAAAGGATCGGTAATAACGCCGTGTTCACTGCGCTTTACCTTATCTACATGCGCAGCCTGCTCGGCAATAGACATATTCTTATGGATCACGCCAAGGCCGCCTTCACGAGCGATAGCGATGGCCAGCCGGGAATCGGTAACCGTATCCATAGCGGCAGACAGAACAGGAATGTTCAATTTGATTTTGGGCGTCAACTGGACAGCCAGGGAAACATCCTTGGGCAATACTTCACTCCGACGAGGCACCAGCAATACATCATCAAACGTTAAACCTTCCCGCACAACCTTCTGCAGCATGGCAGTTCCTACCCCCTTGATAGTATTTGAGCAATTATATCGCAACTTTTTCTGACTGTCAATCGATAATTCGGCAATTTTTGAAGAAAATATTGCATTTTCTCTATTTTTGCTCTGCATGCCAATTGTATTGGCTCATTCATCAGGATCAAAGTGAATCTTCTTTTCCATTTTCTTCTTTTTGTTCGGAATAATCCGGGAAACGGGCGAAAAATCCCAGCGAATTCTTTTTTCGCTGTTCTTTATTCTTTTTTCTTTCTTTGACAACTTGTCCCGGGAAACAAATTTCTTCATACCATCCGCCTCCTTTTCCCATAAGATACCTGGCTACTATTATACCAAAGAAAAAAAGAAATGCAATCTCCCCCTGTTATTGATCCCATGCCGCCTATACGCAGGATGCCAAAAAGCCCGCTCTGAAAATCAGAAAGGGCGATTATGGATGGCTTATTCAGCCAGTCAAAGGATGTAATCTGTGACAGATTTTCAAATACCGCCCGGCAATTTCACGTTGCCGCACCCCCCTGATCGTTGACTGTACGGTGTATGAAGCAGCGGTGGCCGTTGACTACGGCGGATGCGTCCGCATCCCGCTAGCCTTTGCTGCCCAGGCGCCGCTGCCGATAACGGCCCCTTCCGGCCGCCTACTGCCAATTTTCACCCTTCCGTCAAGTTTCTCTTCCGCGCCCGTAAAACAAGAAAAGTATCAGCCAAATAGACACATGTATATGAGGAAAAGGCAGATTTTACATTCCTGTACCGTTCATTCCATTGACAATTAGGGCAGTTTGGATTATCATGATTGATGTGAAATTACGGCTTTGTATTGTGGAGGAAGCATTCATGCACAGGAAGATGAACGCACGCTATCTGTTCCCCCTGCTGATGCTGCTGCTCATGGTTTTTGGCTGCGGCCTGGCAGAAGATATCCCGGCGGAAGAAGCGCCTTTATCCGGTGCCCAGCTGAGCGGTAAAATATGGGTGGAAAAGGAGATCGACGGCCTGCTGGAAAACGGCGAATCCGGCCTTGCCTATGCCAAAGTTACCCTGGAAAAACGCCAGGATGACGGAAGCATTGTGCCGCTTGCCACCCAGGAAACGGGCCGGGATGGGCTGTATGCCTTTTCCGTTTCGGAAGAAGGGGAATATCGCCTGAGCATTGAACTGCTCAAGGAATACCGCTTCACCATCCACGGCCAGGAAAGTGCTGCCCTTCCTGCCCAGGGGAATGTTTCCTATACTACATTCTTCTCCATGGAAAACGGGATGCTGCTGGAAAAGAATATCGGCACCACCCGCACCAATTGCTATATCTCCATCTACGCTTTTGAAGATGAAAATGCCAACGGCGGCCGGATGCAGTCCGAACCCAAAATCCGTGGCGTAGCGCTGGAGCTGCTCTATGATTACGACGGCGTGGAATACCTGATCGCCGCCACCTCTACCGATAAAATTGGTGAAGCCAGTTTCCGGGAATTGTCTCCCGGCACCTATCGGATGCGGGTTACTCTGCCTGACAACTATATGATCGGCCCCTTGGGACTGAAAGTGAATGCCTTCTACAACTGTGTGCTGGCAACCGAAGGGCAAGTGGGCTATACCGATACCTTCACCGTGCCCCCCAAGGGCTCTCAAGGCCTGGGGGTGGGGCTGGTGCGCACCGGCTCAATGATGGGCTCCATCTGGTATGACGAAAATACCAACGGCCTGAAAGATAGCGGCGACGGCCCCCTGCCCCAGGCCCGGATTACCCTCCATTCTGACGCCCTGGGCCTGACCCGGGAAACGGTTACGGATGAAAACGGTGAATATTCTTTCCTCCAGATTCAGCCCGGTTCCTACTTCCTGACCATTGAACTGCCCGAAGGCCTGATTTTCACTCGTCCCGGCGTTTCCGTCCTTTCTGATATCGCCCGAGAAGCCACCCTTCCCATCGTGATCGAGCCGGAAGCCATCTTCTCCCTGGGCGCGGTAGGCGCCATGGACGCTGCCACCTTGTCCATCCAATTGTATGAAGATTCCATGCCGGCAAACGGCGTACAGGACCAGGGCGAAGCCCCCCTGCCCGGCGCACTGATCACCGTGCAGCAGGATGGCAAAATCGTAGCCACTCTGGAAACCGACAATCAGGGCAGCGCTTTCTTCCCCTCCCTGCGCAGCGGGGAAGCGCTGGTCGGTGTTGTTCTCCCCCAAGGCTATGTGTTTACTGAAAGTGACGATTCCTTTATTCAGGTGGATACGGCCCTGTTCCAAACTGAGACCCGCCTGACCATCGGCGAAGACACCCGGGATACCATCTTCACCGCCGGCGCCGCCGCCCCCGCCAGTATTTCCGGCATGCTTTTTGAAGATCTGAATAACACTGGGCTCTTTGACGCCTCCTTCGCCCCCATTCCCGGTTTTACCGTTCAGGCCATCAGCCCCGACGGCCGGGTGACCGCCCAGGCCACCACCGACGCCCAGGGGGCCTATACCCTCTATCCCCTGCTGCCCGGGGACTGCACAGTCCGGGTGCTGCTGGTAGATCCTTACGTAGCCTCGCCTTACAATGACAGCACGCCGGAAAGCAACCTGATCCTCTTCCAATCCCCTGAATACGGCGAAACCGCCATGATCAGCCTGCTGCCCGGCGAAAACCGCACCCCCGTCAATGCCGCGCTCTTCCGCGCAGGCATCGTAGAAGGATATGTGTTGTTTAACCGAAACCACGATAATCTGGCCACCAGCGAAGGCGGCATGGCCGGCGTTACCGCCACGCTGCTGGATGAATACGGCGCTCCCTATTCCGATTACACCTACAGCACCACCGATGAAAACGGCTATTTCCTCATCAAAGGCGTATTGCCCGGCACCTATTCCGTCTGCTACACCTTGCCGGAAAACGGGGCCTTTACCACTCCGCAGACCGAGGACAAGGAAATCGAATCCGAAAGCTTTGTTGCCGTCAGCGGTTCGCAGCAGCTGATGCCTCCCGTGGGGGCTGTAACCACCTCCACCTTCTCCGGTATGGTTGCCCATGCGGACGGTTCCGACCGGCCGGTGCGGGCGCTGGTTTCCATGCAATCCCTGGATCACGGAGTTACCTACGAAACGGAGACCTGGGAAGACGGCCAGTATATTCTCACCGGCCTGCGTCCCGGGGCCTATGTGCTTCAGGTTACCTTGCCCGATCAGCCCGGTTACGTCTTCAATGACGGGGAAAATTCCCCCGTTGCTGCCACCGCCTCCTCCCAGGCCACGGCGGATCTTTTCTTCGAAATGGGCCAGGATATCCTGGACGCTCACATTTACGCCAGTCTGCCCGCTTCCCTTTCCGGCCAGTTCTATTTTGACGAAAACGCGGATGGGCAGATGAATGAAGGGGAAAATCCCGCTCCCGGCCGCAGCTTCGTCCTGCTGCGCAAAGGGGAGGCTGTTGCCGAACTGACTGCTGATGAGGCCGGCCGCTTCAGCCTGGATCAGCTGGTGCCAGGGGAATACACCCTGTGCCTTGCGCTGGATGACCATGAAATCCTGGTAGGAAATGCCCGCAACGCCCAGGGCCTGTGGGAATATCCTTTCTCCCTGGATGATAACGGCGATCATCATATCGCTCTTCCTGTGCTGCCGTACGCCTCCGTTTCCGGAAATATCTGGAGCATGGACGGCACCGTAAACGGTGTTTCCGGCATTGCCGTTTCCCTTCTGGATGAGGAAGGCAATCCCGTGACCACCGCCCTCAGCGATGAGCAGGGCAATTTCCATTTTGCCAACCTCATGTCCGGCCGCTATTCTCTGCTGGCCGCCCTGCCTCAGGGCTATCTCTTCGCCCGGGAACAGGATCTGCAAAACCGCAGCAGCTGTATCTTCAGCATGACGGACGGAACAGTCAATTCCATTGCATTTGAAGTGGCCATGGGCCAGTTCGTCACCGGTAAGGATTTGGGAATCGGCGCCATGGGCGCCATCGGCGATGCCGCATGGCTGGATGATAACGGCAACGGCATGCAGGATATCGGCGAATCCCCCATGCCCGGCATCATCATTGAGCTGTATCAGCATGGTCAGCTTGTGGCCTCCACCACCACCGATGTGTACGGCCGATATCAGCTTTCCGGTCTGTATCCCGGTGAATACCAGATGAAGGTGACCATGCATAAGGAACTGAAGGCCACCAAACATCAGACCCAGTTCCCCCTGGTGGCCAGCGTCCTGCCGGAAGAAAAGGATCTGACCCTGACCGTGGACGGCGTCATCGTTCCCAGCGGCGGCAAGGCCCTGCATTACGATCTGGGCTTCCAGCTGCGCAAAAAGAATGTGTATCCCGATGCCATGGATCAAATTCCCGTGAAGGATTGGCGTCCCTATTCGGAGCGCTGATCTGATACACCAATCAAAAAAAGAAAGAGAGCGACCGAATATGAAACGAATCCTGCCTTTACTTCTAGTTGTTTTGCTGGTTCTTCCCATGACCGCCCTGGCCGCCGAAGAAAAGCTGCCCCGGCTGGATTTCCCTGCCAATAACTACGTCGGCTATTCCGGGTATGATTTCTATCTGCAAATGGATGTTCGCAGCGCCGGCAATCTGAAAACTGCCAAATCTCTGGAACTGCGGGATGAAACCGGGCGCGTATGGGCCGTCAAGGATTTCAAGCCCTGGGCCTCCTCCTTCTCCTTCAAGATCCCTCTGGACAAAAGCTTTGAAGGCGGCGCTACCCTGTCCGTCTGGTACGGCGATACCCAGGTCAGTATCGATACCGCCTATGTGGCCGTCACCGACCGTCACCTGAAGGTTATCCAGACCGTGGATACCGATGAGCCCTTTATGTCCCTGTCCTTCGACTGCGCTTATGTGGAAACCCCCACTGATGAACTGCTGGCCCTGCTGGACGAACTGAATATAAAGGCCACCTTCTTCATGACCGGCGAATTCGTGCTCAACTTCCCCGAATCCGCCAAGAAGATCCGTGACGCCGGCCACGAAATCGGCGCCCACAGCCTCTCCCATCCCCATCTGCTGGAAAAGCCCCTGGATACCCGCTTCAAGCAGGTGCGCCGCAATGTAGAAATCATCCGGGAAACCCTGGGCGTCAATCCCCGGCTGTTCCGTCCTCCCTTCGGCGAATTTGACGTGACCGTTTCCGCCCCCGCCCGTGCGGAAGGTATGGAAGTGTGCATGTGGACCATCGACTCCATGGACTGGGACTGGGATTACAGCAAAGAAATGGTGTACAAGCGGGTTACCAAGAATGTGGGCCCCGGCACCATTATCCTCTTCCATCTGGACGGTTATCACACCATCGACGTGGTGCGGGAAGCGGTGCCCTATTACCGGGACACCCTGGGGCTGGAGCTGATCCCCATCACCGAGCTGGTGGCCCTCAGCGGCCGGGAACTGCCTCCCTGCCCCTATGAAGAATAAGGAAAGCATTGCCCAGGCGCATCGGAATCATGCGGTGCGCCTGTTTCTTATCCTGTGTATCAGCCTGGCCGCAGGGATTTTCCTATGGCTGGCGGCAGGATACGTCGCCGCACCTTCCCCGCCTCGCTTCTGCGTTGACCACAGGGAAACGGCGGCTGGGATAGCGGCGGCAGCCGGGCCTTCCGGTAATTTGAATATCAATACCGCTACCCTGGAGCAATTGGATGCCCTGCCGGGTATTGGGCCCGCCCTTGCAAACGCCATTCTCACCCACCGGCAGGACAACGGACAATTCTTTTTTGTGGAAGAAATCATGGATGTATCCGGAATCGGAGAAAAGCGTTTTGAGGCACTGCAGCCGCTGATCTGCTGTTCTCCCCTGCCGGAATAAACCGAAGCATGAAAAAAACGTGTGCTTTACAGCACACGTTTTTTCTTATGATCCTATGCTTTTTTCAGCTTCAGCATTTTTTCTGCCAGCGCCACCGTATCTTCCGGCGTACGGTTTTCATCCCGAAGGAGCACCTGAAAGCCGGAATGGAGAAAGGCGTCGTAGACGGCCGGGGTATTGATCCGGCTCAGACATTGACGAAAGTTTTCCAGTGCATGGGCAGGATCCACCTCTTCCATCATCAGCCGGTACAGAAACTGCTTTTCTCTATCCGGACGGTTGAAAAAGCGCTGCACGGAAATTGCCGGATCCGCCAGCATGATAATCACATGATCCCGATCAGAAATCTGCCAAAGGGTCTCCAAGCAAATATTGGTATCCACAAAGACGGGCTTACTCTGTCCCGCAATTTCTTCCAGCATCATCAATTCCAGCCGTTCGCATTCCTTGGATGTTTCTCTGATCCAAGCTTCATATTCATCCGGTGTACGCCGGATAAAATCATGCCAATCCTGAAGATCCCTGGTATATGTAAGCCCGGGGAATTCCGCTTTGTCCAGCACAGGAAGCAAAACGTTATGATAATTCTCTTCGCAGGCAATGCCCCTGTATTTTTCCGCCAGATTCTTCACCAGGGTAGATTTTCCTGCATAGGCAGTGCCTGTGAAAAAATACACTTGATCGAATTTCACGGGCGATCCTCCCGGCCAAATGCAAGCAGCTTCTCATTGAGCTTTTTATATATCCGTTCCCGCATCCATTTTTCGGAGCAGTTTTCCAGTGCCTGATCCAGGGTAAACCAGCAAACGCCGCTGTTCTCATCTGCTTTGATGCGAATGGACCGGCTGGGATCCGCCTCCAGCAGATAGGTCACATTGGCATGCAAATGAGAGGGCACATATACTCCCCGCTTAACGTGCCCGTCCACCATCAGCACCTCCAGGGAATATATCTCCCGGCTGACAGGGAGGGCGTCAACCCCCGTTTCTTCGCTCGCCTCCCGCAGAGCCACGGAAAGCAGATCCGCTTCCCCATCCGCATGGCCGCCGGTCCAGGCCCAGGAATCATAGATTTTGTGATAAGCCATCAGCACCTGCTGTCGGGCAGAATCGGTGATCCAGGCGGAGGCGGTGAAATGGATGATCTGATTTTCCCGGGAAAACACATGGGGCATGGAGAGGACGTGAAGCAGCATCTCCCGATCCCTTTGCTCCTGCTCATTCCAAGGGATATAGCGCATGAGCTGCGCTCTCAATGCATCCGTTTTCGTTACCATAGCAGATGTGCATCCAAGAAAGCCCGAATATAGCGGATGGTTTCCCCGCTCCAGAATCCTCCTTCATGGGGCGCCCCGGCCACCCGCAGCATCATGGGCTCCTGGCCGATGGCCTGCAGCGCTTCATACATCAAGGTGCACTGTTCGAAAGGCACCAGCTGATCTGCATCTCCGTGGGCCAGCAACATGGGCGGGTACTTTTTATCCTTTTCAATGATACAGCAGGGGCTCATTTCCCGGGCCACCTGGATGGGATCTCTGTCCCCTGCCAGCGTTTCAATCATCCGGGGATCGATATCCTCAAGATTCATTTTTTCTATCCAGGTGGGGCCGAAGCATTCCACCATGCAGCATACGCTGTCGCTGTATTCCTGATATTCTTCTGTTTTATACCTGGGATCATCCCCGGTCATGGCCACCAAGAGAGCGGTATTTCCGCCGGAGGAGGTTCCGTAAATGCCGATGCGCTGCGGGTCCACCCCGTACTGATCGGCATGCGCCCGCAAAAAGCGGATGGCACATTTCACATCCTGCAAAAAGGCAGGGAAGGGATGACCGTCATAACGGTTCCGATGGGTTACAGTCATCACCACATAACCGGCCTGGGCCAATTCGGACAGCTGAGGAATTTCAAAATTCACATCCGGAAATCCCCAGCCGCTGCCCTGCACAAACACGATGGCGGGGCGATTTTTGATCGCCTCATTCCAGGGGGTGATCAGTACGGCTTTAAGTGGAGTGCCGGTGGCGGTGGAGTAGGTCACATCCCAGCGGGTACGGGCCAGGCCCTGAAGCGTGGGATTGATAGGCAAATGAAGGATGGGCATTGCATTCTCTCCTTTATCACATCATATGGCGGTTGAAAAACGCCAGCACATGGCGGTGCACCGCATCGCTCCAGAACGTGCCCTCATGCGGAGCACCCTCCACATGGATCACCAGCGGCTCCTGGCCGATCTGCTGCATCTTTTTATAGAACATTTCCGTCTGCTGCCAATCCACCAGATCATCCTTATCCCCCTGCAGCAGCATCATGGGCGGATACTGCTTGTGCTCATCCACAATGCAACAGGGGCTCATTTCCCGCATCACCTGGAGCCGTTCCCTGTCCCCCGCCAGCTGGAAGGTGGTGGGTGCTTTTCCGCTGGCATGGCGATCAATCTTTTCCATCCAGGTGGGCCCAAAGCACTCCGCCATACAGCACACGCTATCGCTGTATTGCTGATATTCCTCGGTCTTGTACCGGGGATCATCCCCTGTCATGGCCACCAGAAGCGCGGTATTGCCCCCGGAGGAGGTGCCGTATACGGCAATGCGGTCAGGATCCGCCCGGAAATGATCCGCATTTGCCCGCAGATAGCGGATGGCGCATTTCACATCCTGCAGATAGGCAGGAAAAGGATGGCCCTTTTCCCGGTTGCGGTGGGTGACGGTCATCACCACATAGCCCGAGCGGGCATACCATGCCAGTTGAGGAAGCTGATAATGTACATCTGGGAAAGTCCAGCCGCTGCCCTGCACAAACACAATTGCAGGGGAAGGCCGGGCCCAATCATCCCAGGGCCGGAAAACCCATCCTTCCAGTGCCTCGCCTCCCGCATGGGAATAAATTATTCTTTCGATTTTGCAAAGGCCTTGCATGGTGGGATTATTGGGCAAAGTAACAATGGGCATAATGCACCTCCTGATTATGAACTAGCTTTTCGCTGTTTTCATTATATCAGCCCCGGCATGCTGCTGCAAGCCCCAAAACACAGACAAGCCCGCATTCATTTCTGAATACGGGCCGCCCAAAAAAAGGGAAGAGAGAGGGCAGATATTACTATCTGCATATTTACTGTAACAACAACATGTGAAAAATTTTTGAACACATTTTGAATTTTCATTCACAGCAGCATGGGATCAGGAAAATCCCCCGCCGGGCCTCGATGGTCTGTCAGCTTTGGCAAACGGATGGAGACCTGGAGATAGGCATCCTTTTCCTCCGTTTCCATATCCGCCTCCACGCCCGTCTGCTGCAGCTGGGTTACCAGGCTGCGGATGGCGTTGAGGTAAAGCCTGTGATCCCGAGCCAGGGAAATCACCCTGCGGGCCGGCGGAGCAGCAGGCAGACGCCTCTGCGCCTTCTGCACCAGTGCTTCTGTTTCCCGCACCGTCAGATGCCTGTCCGCACATAGGCGGGCAATACGCAGCCGGGAGGCTTCATCCGGAAGGGCCAGCAGCGCCCGGGCATGGCGCTCGCTCATGCCCGCTTCTGTAAGCAGCCTGCGCACGTCCGGCTGCAATTTCAGCAGCCGCATTTTATTGGCCACCGCCGATACGCTTTTCCCCAATTTCCGCGCCAAGGCTTCCAGATTCATTCCCTGATGCAGCAGCGCGCCATAGGCCTCCGCCTCCTCAAAATAATGAAGGTTTTCCCGCTGAATATTTTCCACCACTGCCAGCACAGCGCTTTCCCCCGGGCTGGTTCCCAAAATGAAGGCGTCTATATGGGTAAAACCCAGCATCAGGCAGGCCCGATACCGCCTTTCCCCCATCACAATTTCATAGCAGCCGTCCCCGGCCCGCAGGGTAATGGGCTGCAAAAGCCCATACTGACGGATGGACGCCGCCAGTTCCATCAACGCAAATTCGTCGAATTCTTTGCGGGGCTGCCGTGGATTGGGCACAATTTCTCCCACCGGAACCGGGTATGCCCGGCGGCTGCTTTCCACCTGTTCCTGCTGTACTGCGCTCATCATGTTCCTCCTTTGCACACCCCGAAAATCGAGCGCGGCTTTCCCCTGGCCGCCCTCCCCCAGAGCCTCCGGAGGATCGCCGCGCTCTTGAGGGGGATATTCTGCAAAAAAACAAAACCTCCTGCCCCTTTCCGGGCGGGAGGCGGAAGAACCGTTCGACGGGAAAATATCATATTTTCCATGGAATTTCATCATATCTTGTCGGCTTTTAGGGGACGTTTGGCAGGAATGCCGTTTTTTCGGGGATATTGGGGAAGAGTTTTTTCGAATTTATCCATTTTTACCAGCACATGATGGGTTTCCGTACCGGAAACAGCCATTTCCAGGGCCGGGCAGAGGGATGCGCCCAGGGCCTTTGCGGCAGCCTCGCCATCCACCCATTCCTCTCTGACGGCAGGGCCCTTCCAGCACAGGGCGCTGCCCCCTTCCTTTACAAAGGGCAGCAGATATTCACACAGGATATTCAGCGGCGCCACTGCCCGTGCGGCAGCCCGGTCATATTGCTCCCGATGATTTTCCTCCCGGCCGGTAACCTCCGCCCGGTTATTGATCACGGTCACATTTTCAAGGCCCAGCTGCTGGCATACGGCAGAAAGAAACTTGCAACGCTTGCCCTGGGCCTCCAGCAGCGTCACATGCATATCCGGCCGGGCGATGGCCAGAGGCAGTCCCGGGAACCCCGCCCCGGTGCCCACGTCAATCAGGCTGCACCCTTCCGGAAACAGCCCCGCCTCCCGCAGCGGAAGCAATGAATCCAGGAAATGCCGGGCCGCCATATCTTCTTTGGATACGCTGGTCAAATCCATTTTTTCATTCCATTCCAGCAGCAGGGCATGATATTTTTCCAATTGACCAATCCGATCCTCATGAATTGAAAGCCCCGCCTTTTGCAGCCACTGTCTGATATCCGCCATGATCATTCCCTCCGTATAGCCAGGATGCCAAGCATAGCGCTTTCCAACGCCCCTGCATCCATCATCTGCCCGCTTTTCACCTGGTATTCCCGATCCAGGCACAGCCGGGCAATCCGGTTCAGCTTTTCCACCGTATAGCCCCGTGCCGTTTCCAGAATGCGCCCCACCGCAAAAGGCGGCACGCCGATCTTACCCGCAATTTCCCCCGGCCTGGCCCCCGCCGCCGCAAGGGCGCGGGCATCCCGCATCTGGCGGCACTGCCTGCCCAGCAAAGAAAGCAGCATCATTCGCTCTTCCCCTTCCCGAAGCAATCCCTCCAGCATTTCCAGGGCCTTGCTGCCATTGCCGGAAAGCAGGGTATCCGCCAGATCAAACACTTTAAACTCCGTGGATTTGACGCATACCTCCCGGATATCCCCATCGGTGATCTCCTCCCGATCCCCGGTATAGGCAATAAGCTTTTCAATTTCGTTATTCAGCATGGTCATCTCCCGGCCGGCAGAAAACCAAAGCTGCTGGCAGGTGTGCATGCTGATCTTTTTGCCGGCCAGCTTCAACTGCCGGGCTACCCACTTGGCCAGTTCTTCATCATTCAGGGGATCAAAGGAAACGATCACGGCCTTTTTCTTCAGCAGCTGATAGAATTTTTTCCTTCCGTCAGCCTTACCGCGTACATAGAACACAATGCACGCCGTATCCGGCAGATGATCAAAATACTCCGTCAGGCGCTTGACGGCGGCGTCTTCATCATATTCCTTGGCCTTACCTGCCTGGAGCATGGCGCAATCCCGAATTTCAATCCACCGCTTATCGCTGAGAAAAGGCAGCGTTTCCGCCGCCGCAATCAGGGCATCCGGAGCGGGATCGATAAGCCGGGTTTCATTCATAGGGGCAAAATCCCCGCTGACCGCCGCCTTGCGCAGATTCTTCAGCGCCGCCTGCTTGGTAAATTCCTCTTCTCCTTCAAATAGATAACACCGGGCGATTTCACCCCGTTTGAGGGACTCGTGCAACTCTTTATGGTTCATATTCCGTCACTCCCGGAAAGATAGGGGATCAGCTGTGCCTGTCCCTCATGAATACGGATGGTAATCGCGCCCCATTCCCCTGTGTTGAATACGGAAATCCCCCGGCTTTCCAGCCGCTGCAGTGTATCCGGATGGGGATGGGTGTCGCTGCGGCCAGTGCCGGTAACCAGTGCGGCGGATGGAGTGGTCAGATCCAGAAACAAATCTTTGGTACTGTATTTGCTGCCGTGGTGGGATACCTTGAGAATATCAACATCCGATGCAGCGTAACGTTCATATTCCCCGGCGATATCGCTGGCGCTGAGCAGCTCCACCCCATCCAGATCGCACACAAGCGCCATGGGATAGCGATTGGAATCATAGCCCGCACGCACGGTACCGCGGATGGGCCAGGTCGCCTGAATCCGGGTTCTTGCTGTCTGCATCTGATCCCCGGCTGCCCAGAAAAGAATGGGCACGCCCCGCTCTTCCAGCGCATAAATCAACTCCACGCAGCCCTCATCCACCTGCTGGGCCAAGGCGCCCTCCGGTAGAATAATCCGGCCGATGGGGATATCCGCCTCCATCAGTTCCCTGAGCCCCATACAATGATCAATATGAAGATGCGTAATCAGCACATGATCCGCCTGCCGGCCGGTGGACAGCAGATAATCGGCCAGATCACCGCCGTATTCCCCGGCGTCAATCAGCACCGTTTCCTCCCCGTCCAGAATCATGGCGGCGTCCGCCCGGCCCATATCAAACTGAATATACTGCACATCCCGGCAAACGGTTCCCTGCCACAGGGCAAAGGAGGCGGCCAGGGCGCACAGCCCGATGGCGGCTTTCTTTTTCCCGGACAGCAATATATACCGGGTGAGGAGCAAAAGACACAGCACAATGGCTAGCAGCGCATACCAGGGAAGGAAGGGCACATTCACCGAAGCAAAGGGCAGCTTCCCTGCCCAAGCGATGGCCCCGATGATCCATTCCGCCACCTTGTTCAGCGGCAGGGCCAAGGCAACCCCGGCCTCCAGATAAATGCAGCCCACCGCAAGGGCCAAGGCATACAGAGGCAGAATCACAGTAAAAATCCCGCAGATCAGGGGATTGATCACCAGCCCGACCAGGGAAAAATGATGGAATATCTGGATGGTGGGCAAGGCAGCCCCGGCAGTTGCGGACAGGGTTACCCCAATTCCATCCCGGACAGCCGCCGGCCGCAGCTTCTGCAGCCATTTTTCCAGTTGGGGCTTGAGCATCACAATGCCTGCTACTGCCCCGAAAGACAGCTGAAAACTGGCGGAAAACAGATCCAGCGGCCTGAAGAGCAGGATCAGCACGAACGCCGCGGAAAGGATGGTCAGCGGGTCGGGCGCCCGGCGCACCAGGCGGCGCATACCGGCCGCCATCAACAACAGCGACGCCCGCACCACCGGCGCCGAAAAATTCAGCAGCGAACAGTAGAAAAGCAGGAATGCCCCCAGCACCGCCAGCCGCTTTCCGGGAGACATTCTCTCCCGCAGCAGCCATTGGATTATACCGGCCAGCAGCCCCACATGCAGCCCCGATACCGCCAGTACATGGGCCACCCCAGCAGCAGAAAAGCTATCCTGAGTTTCCTGGGGCAAATGATCCCTTTCCCCCAGCAGCAATGCCGCCGGCAGGGCGAAGCCATCCCCGAATATCACTTTGGTCCGCTCTGTCAGGTATTTGCGGGTCTGGAACAAGAAAGAGGAAAGGCCCCGGCCGGGATGATCCAGCACCTGGGGTTCCTTGGCGCCGGAAATTCCGACAGAAACCCCTTTTTGCAAAAGAAACATCCGAAAATCAAAGCCGTACGGATTGGTCTGCCCACTGGGCGGATAGACCGTGCCGGTGAAGGACACCCGCTGTCCATCCAAGGGCAGAAAGCCAATTTCCGAATCATACACATATGTCCAGTACACCCGGCGGAGGGTATAGCTGCCCGCTTCCCCCTGGATATGCACATCTATCAGATATCCGGCCGCCGTGCCGTCATCCCGCAATGTCATATCCTCCGCCACAATGCCGGAAACCAGATAGACATCCCGGGGCGGAAGGGACGGATGAGCGGCATGGCCGGCAAGCAGCATGCCAAGAAAAAGAAAGGCCCCCATGCCCCCGGCAACCATCCGCTTGCCCATCCGGCGAAGCAGAAAGACCGCAAGGCAACATAACGCGAGGCCCGCCAGACATAGCCAAGGCACATATTCGAACCGAACCCCGGCCCAGATGCCCAGGCCCAACGCAGCGGCAACCGCAACCAATGGCCGCCGGTAATGGAAAGGAACGGCTTTCACAGCGCAATCACGGTGCCGGGCTGCACCGCCTTCGCCCCGGGAAAGCAGGTCTTTGCCTCTGCTTCCATGGTATCTGTGCTATGCGCATGGGGCAGGTGGGTGAGATACAAGGCGCGGGCATGGGCGTCCATCGCCAATCGGGCTGCCCCCGCTGCGCTCATATGCGGCAGATTTTCATGCCATTCTGAAGCAAGGAAAGCGGCATCCGCCAGCAGTGCATCCGCATCCCTGGCAAAATCCCCAAGGCCCGGGCAGTCATTGGTATCTCCCGTAAACACCAGCGTCTTTTCTCCATCGCTGAGGCGGATGGCCCGGCAGGGAACAGGATGACGCACAGGAAAAGTGCTCACCGTCAGCCCCATGATTTCCAATACCTCCGGATAGGGACGTACATCAAAGGCCGGGCCGGTCAGCAATGAACGAAGGGGGGATTGATCCTCTCCGGGCACATAAACGGGCAATGCCGCCCCCGCTTTTTCCAGATAATAGCGCATCACCAGCAAATCACAGGCATGATCGAAATGCAGATGAGACAGCAGCACGCCCTCCAGCGTCCGGGGATCCCATTTGGCCATCAGCCTGCCCATGATTCCCGATCCGCAATCCATCAGCAGCGCCTTCCCCGCATGCTCCACCAGATATCCGGACGTAGCCCCATTGGCCCCCGGCCAGGGCCCGTGGCAGCCCAGCACATGCAATTTCATAATGTGCCTCCCTTATTCGATCTCGAATTTCTTGCTGACCCTGTCCCGCCATGCCAGATCCAGGTGAATATCCTCATTGAGGGCCACGCCGGCCCGTGAAAGATGCTCTGCCGCCGTGGCCAGGGCCAGCTCCGGCGTGTTATTTTCACCGCTCAGATGCCCCAGCAGCACCTGCCTTACCCCAGTACCGTACAAATCCAGCAATGCCTTTGCGCTGGCCTCATTGGATAAATGGCCGTGATTGCTGAGAATACGCTGTTTGAGATAAAGAGAATAGTGAGGATTTTGCATCAGCAGATCCGGATCGTGATTGCTTTCCAGCAGCAGCACATCCACCCCGGCAAGGGTTTTGAGCACCTTTTTTTGCATATATCCCATATCAGTGGCAGTACCAATGCTGCGCCCGCCATAGAACACCCGGTAGCCCACCGGGTCTGCGGCGTCATGGGGAATGGAAAAGGGAAGCAGCGCCAGATCACCGATATAAAAATCTTCCTCAGTTTCAAAAACCCGTCGGTTTCTGGGCTCCACCTCCCCCACCGTCCTGGCCATGGCGTTCCATGTGCGCTCATTGGCATAGACGGGGATGCGGTATTTCCGGCTGAGAATACCCACGCCCTTCACATGATCGCTATGCTCATGGGTAACAGCGATGCCGGTGAGGGTTTCAGGCAGAATACCAATCTCCCGCAAAGCATTTTCAATGCTGCGTCCAGGCATGCCCCCGTCGATGAGAATACGGGTGTCCCCCGCCCCCACAAAAATGGCATTGCCGCTGGAGCCGCTGAACAGCGGACAAAACGTAAATCGCATAAAGGATCCTTTCCTGATCAACGATGGAATAACCGATTTATTATACCTGAAATTTGTCAGAAATACAAGGCACAGGCCGCATCAGGGGGATTGCCGGCCGGTTTTCCGATATACCACTGCAGCCGTGCACAGACACACGCTCTCCGCCCCTGCCTCCCGCAGGGCCTGGGCGCAGGAATGGGCGGTGCTTCCGCTGGTACGCACATCATCCACCAATAATACCCGCAGCCCTTTTGCCTCTCCCTGGCAGGAAAAGGCGCCTGCCACATTGGCACGCCGCTTTTCCATGGGCAGACGGCTTTGGGGCCCATGATAAGTATCCCGCCGCAGCAGTTCCCTCACCGGCAGATGCAACCGTTCTCCCAATTCCCTGCAAAGCAGCAGCGACTGATTGACGCCCCGCTGGCGCAGGCGCTTTTCATGCAGGGGAACCGGCGTAATACAATCATATTCCCGGGCGGTTACCGCCCCATCCATAGCATCTGCAAGCAAAGGCAGTGCCTCATCGCAGGCATTGAATTTGAATGCGTGGATCAGTTGCCGTACCGCCCCTGCATACCGCCAGGGAGAAAAGACCCGTTCTATCTCCTTCATGACCGGGGAAGCACAAAAGGGGCATTTCTTTCCCTTGGGAACCGGCGATAAACACCGGTGGCAGCTTTCCGGGGGCACTTTCAGCTTATCCAGTGCCCTTTCGCAGTTTTCACACAGGCAGTTTTCCCCTGCCCGGCGCGGATCGCCGCAGCACAGGCAATTGGCAGCATGGGGAAACAAAAGGCCAATGACGCCATCGCCTATACCGCTGATTAGCCGCCTCCACCTTTTTTCCATGCTGCACGCCCCTTTCCCCATTATTTTATCATATTTCCCCCTTCTTTGCATCTTTTTTCTTCAAAGAATGTAAATTCTTCCCCCATCCGTTTTGACGCTGAAAAGCAGAAATGGTATAATCAGATCAGCCGTTCCAGGAGGTGAATGCCAATGTCCACCAGCGCCCATCAATCCATTCGTCACTGCCTTTCCATGCTATCCCCCTTCTGCCCCCATCCCGATCATGATGCAGAGGGACAAAGGCAGTTTTACATCTTCATCCGTGGAATATATGAAGACATGCTGGCCGATCCGGAAGCATACTGTGTCTTTCCGGCCCCCTATGAAGAATACATGCTGAAGAATCGCAAGCGGCTGGAGGAAATGCGGGGAGAAAAGCATCATTTCTCCGACAGCCGGGAAAGCACGCTGCGCAACACCTTCCAGCAGGCCATCCAGTTTTACGCAGTTTTTCTGTGGGAGCTGGGCCTTTCCTCCCTGCCGGAGGAAAGCGCCCCGGGCAGAATCGTCCTTTCGCAGGAAACACATGCGGAGATTCTGCAAAAAATGGATAAACGCCACGGATCGGCATGGAACACCCGGCGTTATCAGCTGCTGGAGCAGCGGGGACTGCGGCGGGAAGATACAAAAAACCGGGTATACTATTGGATGGACGGCGCTCCCCGCATGATAGAAGGGCTGCTGACGCTGTGCAAAGCCAAAGAAAACAAATACAAATTCATGAATTATCTGCGGCTGGATTTCAAAAATGCCGGCTCCGTACCGGACATGTGTGATATCCTGTCCACCCTGCCGGATGACAGCCGGGATGCCCTGACTTTTCTGCAAAAGCATGCCGTGCCCTCCCTGAAGCTGACAGGAAAGTTGCGTCCTCTCCGGGGGATTACATCGGATTTTCCCTGGAAGATGGAATTTTCCTGCAGGGGAAAAAACGTCTGGAGCTTTTATGCCGATTCGGGCATGCTGAAAATCTGCCTCTATTTTGGCGGACCGGATCGAATCAGCGCCCTGGCGGATGAACTGCTTGCATCCGATCCCGCCCTGTTTGCCTGGTATCAGGCGGGGTTCCGCCAGCGGCTGTGCAAATGCCCCTACAACCGGGCGGTGCGCTTGGGAAACATCAAAAGGCGCATCTGCGGCCTTTCCAACCGTATGGAGATGGATCACCCCGCGCCGACCGATTTGGAAAAGGCCTGCCTTATCCTGAAAATGCTGCATTTTCCTGCTGGAAACTGACGTTTTTTTCATCAATCCTCCTTAAAATTGTATCTTTTTTCTGAAAATAGCCGGATATCTTGACACGATTGTATTTAAACTGTATTATGGATACTGTATACAATACTATTTTGAGGGGGAGCCTGCAATGTCCTTTCAGCATTTTGACGCAACCATGGAAAGCCGTCCCATCCGTGATATCGCATACGAACAATTGAAGCATGCCATCATCACCGGGGAAATCCCTGCTGGTTCCCGGATCGTGGAAACGGTCTATGCAGAGCAGCTGCATATCAGCCGCACGCCCCTCAGAGAAGCCCTGCGGAAACTGGAAAGAGACGGACTGGTGGAATATGTGCTGCACCGCGGCGTAGTGGTGCGCGCCTTCACCATCCATGATATCGATGAAATCTTCACCATCCGCAATGCCATGATGATGCTGATTCTACCCTCTGTTGTGCAGAATGTGACGGACGACTCCATTGCCGCCCTGCGGGGCATTCTGTCCGAAATGGATAAGGCGCAGGAGCGGGCCGATTCTGACGCCCTGGCAATGCACAACCGCGCTTTCCACCGCACCATTGAAAGCCTTTCTGATAAGCGGCGCATCCTGCGTGTAATTGAAAGCCAGGAAGAGTTTATTATCCGTTTTGCCGCCCTCTCCATCGCTTCCATCGTGCGCCGCTCCAACGCTCATCAGGAACATCATGAAATGGTGAATCTGCTGGAAAAGCGGGATCTGGAAGGGCTGAAAACCCTGATGCATCATCATTTGGAGGAAAGCAAAGAAACCTGCCTGAAGGCAGTATCCGAACAGAGATTTTAACTTCATCAGGAGGATAAAATTATGGAATGGACCTGGGATCTGAGCGTACTTTATCAGGATTTTAGCGACCCCAAAATTGAAGAAGATTTTGCCGCCCTGCAGTCCCTGTGTGAAAAGGGCTACAGCATGATGGGGGAAGACCATCTTTCCTCTCTGGAAAACATCACCGACGTGATGGAAAATATCAATCGTCTGCTCCGCACCCTTGGCAGCTTTGCCAGCCTGACCCTGGCCACCGACGCCACCAACGAACCCGCCCAGCAGCTGATGGACCGGCTGATGGTGCTGTCCGTGCAGCTGAATCTGCTTTCCTCCGCCTATACCCGCTATATCGGCGGCATTGCAAACCTGGAGGCGCTGATTTTGAAAAGCGAAAAGCTGCAAAAAGTAGATTTCTTCCTTCGCAAGAGCAAGGAAGAAGCCGCCCACCTGATGGATCCTGCCATCGAAGAATGGATGCTGAAAATGAGCCTCACCGGCGGCGACGCCTTCTCCAATCTACGGGATAAGCTGGACGCTACCCTGATGGTGGATTACAAGGGGGAACAATTGCCCCTTGCCGCCATCCGTTCCAAGGCCTACGATCCCGATCCCCAGGTGCGCAAGGATGCCTATGAGGCTGAAATTGCTTCTTATGCCAAAGTGGAAATTCCCATGGCCGCATGCCTCAATTCCATCAAGGGCGAAGCCCTGACCATGATCGAAGCCAAGCATTTCCCCTCCATCCTGGATCAGACCCTGTTCCAATCCAATATGGACCGGGAAACCCTGGACGCCATGCTCACCGCCATCCGGGAAGCGCTGCCCGCCTTCCGCAAATATCTGCGCAAGAAGGGCGAAATGCTGGGCCACAAAAACGGTCTGCCCTTCTATGATCTCTTTGCCCCCATCGCCCCCAAGGGCTACGCCCCCAAGGTGTATACCATTGAAGAAGCCCGGGAAAAGCTGATCTATGAAATGGGTAAGTTCTCCCCCGAAATGGGCGCTTTTATTGCCGAAGCCTTCGACAACCGTTGGATCGATGTCTTCCCCCGGGAGGGCAAGGGCGGCGGCGCTTTCTGCTCTGAACTCCATCATCTGGATCAAAGCCGTGTGCTTACCAATTTTGCCGGTTCTTTCTCCGATGTATCCACCCTTGCCCATGAGTTGGGCCATGCCTGGCACAACCGCTGCATGGCCGGGCTGCCCGCCTGCATGATCGACGCCCCCATGCCCCTGGCAGAGACCGCCTCCATCTTCAATGAAACGCTGCTGGCCAACGCCGCCATGGAACAGGCGGAACCGGCAGAAAAATTTGCCCTGCTGGAAGGCAATCTGATGGAAACCACCCAGACCATCGTAGATATCTACAGTCGCTTCCTCTTCGAATCCGCCGTGGTGGATCAGCGCAGGGAGCGCACCCTGTCCGTTTCCGAACTGAAGGAACTAATGCTCTCCGCTCAGGAAGAAAGCTACGGCGACGGGCTGGATAAGGAAATCCGCCATCCCTATATGTGGGCCTGTAAATGCCACTATTATTTCTCCGGCCTATCTTTCTATAATTTCCCCTATGCCTTCGGCCAGCTCTTTGGCACCGGCGTATATGCCCAGTATAAGGCGGAGGGCGCCGCATTTGTGCCCAAGTATAATCAGCTGCTGCGCTCCTGCGGCAGCGGCATGATCGCTGATGTGGCGGGCAGCGTTGGCATCGACGTGCGCAGCGCCGATTTCTGGCGTTCTTCTCTGAATGTGTACGTTAAGCAAATCGATGCATTCATCGCCCTGGCGGATGAAATGTCCCTCTGATAATTGGAAAGGAGGCAGCCTATGCAGTCCCTGAAAGCGCAGATCCTGGAAATTTTGAGTGAAGATTGCCGCATTCCCATGGAGCGCATTGCCGTTATGTGCGGCTGCGATCTTTCCCAGGTTGCCCAGGCCATCGAAGAATTGGAGCAGGATCGGGTGATCCTGCAGTATTCCCCCATCATTAACTGGGACCGCACCGATAAGGAGCGGGTAGAGGCCATGATCGAGGTGAAGGTAACCCCCCAGCGGGATGTGGGCTTTGACGCCATCGCCGGGCGCATTTACCGCTTCGACGAAGTCAAGAGCGTATTCCTCATGAGCGGCAGCTATGACCTGCTGGTGCTGGTGGAAGCACGCACGCTCAAGGAACTGGCCTTCTTCGTCAGCGAAAAACTGAGCACACTGGATTCCGTCACCGGCACCTCCACCTGCTTTGTGCTCAAACGCTATAAGCAGGACGGCGTGGTCTTCGTGGGCGAAACCGCCGATAAGAGAATGGCGGTGTCCCCGTGAGCAGCCGTTTCGTATCTCCCCGGGTGGCTCAGGTTCCCCCCAGCGGCATCCGCCGGTTTTTCGATATTGCCGGCACCATGAAGGACGCCATTTCCCTGGGCGTGGGCGAACCGGACTTCATTACCCCCTATCACATCCGCAGCGCTGCCATTGACAGCCTGCTGGATGGAGAAACCCAATATACGCCCAATATGGGGCTTCTGTCCCTGCGCAGAGAAATCGCCGCTTATCTGGAAGGGCGTTTTTCCGTGCGTTATGATCCTGAAAAAGAAATTCTGGTGACCGTAGGCGCCAGCGAGGCCATCGATCTTGCCCTGAGGGTCTGCCTGCAACCGGGGGATGAAGTGATCCTGCCCGATCCCGGGTATGTGAGCTATGCGCCCTGCGTCACCTTTGCGGGCGGCACGCCGGTGCCTGTTGCTACCCGTGCGGAAAATGAATTTCGCCTGACGGCAGCGGATCTTTCCGCCGCGATCACCGATAAAACCCGGGCCCTGATCCTGCCCTATCCCAACAATCCCACCGGCGCCGTCATGACCCGGGAGGAACTTTTGAAAATCGCCGCCGTTGCGGAACAGCATGATCTGCTTGTCATCAGCGATGAAATCTATGCGGAACTGACCTACGACGGAGAAAAGATCGCCTTTTCTTCCCTGCCCGGGATGAAGGAGCGCACCATTCTCATCAACGGTTTTTCCAAAGCTTTCGCTATGACCGGCTGGCGGCTGGGCTTTGCCTGCGCCCCCCGGGAAATCCTCTATGAGATGAACAAAATACACCAGTATGCCATCATGTGCGCCCCCCGCCAGGGCCAGGTGGCCGCTGCTCAGGCCCTGAAAAAGGGCAG
>SVGR01000158.1 GCA_015056265.1 Clostridiales bacterium | reverse complement strand
GGCGTTTTTCTCGTTTTCCCGGATGCCAGGCATCCGGCGGGCGGCAGGAAGCCGCCCTGCCCGTGGAGCTAACGGCCGTCGTTTCCGTTCTTTTTGCCCCATCGGGAAATTGTATGTCGATCACGTTTCTCCCAGTCCGAGGCCGGGTCCAGGGGCGATGCCCCTGGTGGGGGTGCGGGGCGCAGAGCCCCGCAACGTTCCCGCTTGCCCCATCGGGAAATTGTATGTTGATCAAGTTTCTCCCAGTCCGAAGTCGGGTCCAGGGGCGATGCCCCTGCTTCGTCCTGCGGGGGAAAGCATTCTTTGCTTGCTTGTCTATCGCCTTTTATACACCACGATTTCAGGGTCTGCGCCATTGCAGCCATATTCGCATACCAGCAAATGGGTATCATCTGCAACGAGGCCGTAACACCGGCTGCTGTTTGTTTTTTCCAGCTGATAGCCCAGATAGATTTTTGCATCATCCAGCAGCTTGATTTTTTCTCCGTTGGGCAGGGGATATTCCAGATTCACGTAAGCGCCGCAGAGCGGGCAAAGCGTTGTAACCGGCAGCATATCGGCGATGCCCAGCCCATTGAATTCTGCCATTAGCCTGGCTTTGTAGGCGGCAAGATTGCTTTCGCCCCCTGCCTGATAGCAGGCAGCGGAAATGCATACCCCGCCCAGAGGCCGCCCGCCCGTTTCGGCGCAGCCTTTGCAGTGCTCTTTCATGCCGCATCCACTGCAGTCAATTCCGCAGATTGTGTTCATGCCATATTGCCTCCGTCAGGTCATTTTCTCCGTTCATTATATCACTTGCATATCGTTTACGCAAGAAACAGCCATAAAATGGGAACAAATTTTCTCATTTTACCGCTTGTTTTTGGAAGGCTTCCGCAGTATACTATAAATAAGAACATGCGTTCTCGTTTTGTGGGAGGGAAGGATATGCGAACCATTTTGCATAGCGATTGCAATAATTTCTATGCCTCCGTGGAGTGTGTGCTGCATCCGGAACTCAGGGGTAAGCCTCTGGCGGTATGCGGATCCCAGGAATTGAGGCATGGCATTGTGCTGGCGAAAAATGAAATGGCCAAGCAATGGGGGGTAAAAACGGGGGACGCCATCTGGCAGGCCCGGCAGAAATGCCCGGGCATTGAAATCGTATTCCCGCATCATGGCGAATACGGGAAATTTTCTCATCGGATGCGGGAAATTTATTATGATTATACCGATCAGGTGGAGCCCTTCGGCCTGGACGAATGCTGGCTGGATGTGACGGGGAGCATGCAGGGCGGGATAGAGATTGCGGCGGAGATTCGAAGGCGGGCGCGGGCGGAGCTGGGCATCACGGTATCGGTTGGGGTCAGCTTCAACAAGGTATTTGCCAAACTTGGATCGGACCTGCGCAAGCCTGACGCCACTACCGTGATCACCCCGGAAAATTTCCGGGAAAAGCTGTGGGGACTGCCGGCGGGGGATTTGCTTTACATCGGCCGACGTACCCGTCAGGCCCTGGGCGGCCGGGGGATGTATACCATCGGGGATGTGGCCCGGGCGGATGCGGGGGTGCTGCGCCAGCTCTTTGGCAAATCCGGGGCAATGATGAAGAATTACGCGCTGGGATTGGATGACGCGCCAGTGGCCTGCCTGGGGGAATATGAGCCCCTCAAATCCATCGGCAACAGCACCACCACCGCACGGGATATGCTGAATGTGGAGGACGCCCGGCAGGTACTCTTTGCCCTGTGCGATAGTGTGGCGGCCAGGATGCGGGAGCACGGGGTAAAATGCGGTATGGCGGCCCTGTGGGTGAAGGATAATCAGCTTTGCGGGTTTGAGCGGCAAATGATGCTGCCTCAGCCCACCAATCTGAGCAAGGAATTATTTGATGCCGCTTTTTCGCTGCTGCAGCGGCATTATTCCTGGCATCGTCCTATCCGTGCGCTGGGGGTGCGGGGCGGGCATCTGATCGATGAAAAGCAGGCGGGGCAAATGAGCCTCTTTTCAGCGCCCCAGCGGGAAAAACAGGAAAGATTGGAACGCACACTGGATGAAATCAATGCCCGCTTCAGCGGCTGCGCCCTGCGCCGGGCAGTGCTGCTGCGGGATGCCAGCCTGGATGGGGGGGATATCAAAAACGGCCATGGGGAATCCCCCCTTCAGGGCGGACGGGAGATATGGCAGTTTCCGGAATAAAATATGCTTAAAAAGGCGGCAGAATTATGCTGAGTTGTCAATTGACAGAAGGGGGAGGAAGGGGGTATAATAAGACGATTTCTGATGGGAGGAATGAAGAACATGCGGGTATTATTGACTGGCGGCGCCGGATATATCGGTTCTCATACGGCTCTGTGCCTGCTGGAGGCGGGCTATGATGTGGTGGCTCTGGATAACCTTTCCAATGCCAGCCCCGAGGCACTTAAGCGTGTGGAGGAACTGACGGGCAAGAAAGCCCCCCTGATCGTGGGAGATTGCACCAATGAAAAGGATGTTACCGCTGTTTTTGAACAGTATAAAATTGATGCGGTGATCCATTTTGCCGGGCTGAAGGCCGTGGGTGAATCCGTGGCCAAGCCCCTGGATTATTATCAGAACAATCTGGACGCCACCATGGTTCTGTGCCGGGTGATGCCCCGCTATAACTGCGACGTGCTGGTGTTCTCCTCTTCCGCGACTGTGTACGGCACCAATCAGGAAATGCCCCTCCGTGAGGATTTCCCCACCGGCTGCACCAATCCCTACGGTTGGACCAAGTGGATCAGCGAGCGCATTCTTACCGATGTGGCCCATGCCGATCCCACCCGCTCCTTCGTGCTGCTGCGGTATTTCAATCCCATCGGCGCCCACGAAAGCGGCCGCATCGGCGAAGATCCCTCCGGCATTCCCAACAATCTGATGCCCTATATTTGCCAGGTTGCCTCCGGCAAGCTGCAGCAGCTGGGCGTGTTTGGCAATGACTATCCCACCCGGGATGGCACCGGCGAACGCGACTATATCCACGTGATGGATCTGGCGGAAGGCCACCTGGCTGCCCTGAAGTATGCCCTGGAAAATAAGGGCGTGGAAATTTTCAATCTGGGCACCGGCGTTCCTTACAGTGTGCTGGATATCGTCCATGCTTTTGAAAAGGCCAATGATCTGACCATTCCCTACCGTATCACTCCCCGCCGCCCCGGCGATATTGCCACCTGCTATGCCGATCCCAAGCGGGCCACCGAAATGCTCCATTGGAGCGCCAAGCGGGATCTGAACACCATGTGCCGGGACGCCTGGAACTGGCAAAAGCAGAATCCCAAGGGGTATAATGAATAAAATCGCGTTTTCCCAAAACGGTGCAGAAAAGCTGCGCCGGTTTTTTGATGGAAATTGCGGCATAATCCCTTGCGGGAAAGCGAAACATGTGCTACAATATAAAAGGTCAAAGAAAGACAATTTATCCTGGAGGGATGATCATGC
>SVGR01000021.1 GCA_015056265.1 Clostridiales bacterium | reverse complement strand
AGAAAAACGGAAGAAAAGTGGCCGTTTACGGGGATTATGACGTGGACGGGGTGTGTGCCAGTGCGATTATTCTGGAGGCTTTGCAGATGGCTGGCATTGCCTGCACGGCGTATATTCCCGATCGGCATCAGGAAGGATATGGGCTGAATATCCCCGCCGTGCAGAGGGTGGCAAAAGAATGCAAGGTGCTGCTGACGGTGGACTGCGGCATCACAAGCGTTGAGGAAACAGCAGCCGCCAAGGAATCGGGGATGCAAGTGATCATTACCGATCATCACCGCCCGCCGGAAAAACTGCCGGATGCAGACGCCCTGATATCGCCGTTGCTTGGCGACTATCCTTTTCCGTATCTATGTGGCGCCGGGGTGGCATACAAGGTGGCGCTGGGACTTGTGGGGGAGAGGGCAAAGGGGCTGATGGAACTTGCCGCCCTGGCAACGGTGGCGGATATGGTGCCCCTGCTCGGGGAAAACCGGGCCATTGTAGCCCTGGGGCTGGAAATGCTTTCCGATACCATTCGTCCCGGTTTGCGGGCCATGATGAATGGAGCGGGGATTGACGGAAAAGTGACCAGTGAACAGGTGGCTTTTCAAATTGCTCCCCGGATGAACGCCTGCGGGCGGCTGGATTCGGCCCGGATCGCCCTGGATATGCTGCTCACCCACGATGTCCAGGAAGGGGCAAGGCTGGCTGTGCGCATGGAAGAACTCAATCAGCAGCGAAAGCAGCAGGAAAATACCGTGATTGACGAGGCCATGGCCCAGGTGGAAAAAATGAATCTGCTGGAACGGCGGGCGCTGGTGGTGATGGGGGATGGATGGAACAGCGGCGTGGTAGGGCTGGCTGCCGGTAAGATTGCAGAAAAGTATGCCTGTCCAACGGTGGCCCTTTCCCGGGAAGGCGATGTGTGCGTGGGCAGCGCCAGAAGCGCCGGGGATGTGGATATTCACAAGGCGCTCAGCCAATGCGCCGATCTTTTTATCCGCTTTGGCGGCCATAAGCAGGCGGCGGGCCTGACGATCGAACGCAGCCGTGTAGAGGAATTTGCCAATCGTTTATCCAAAGCGGTGGCAGATCAGACCGGCGACCGGGCGCTGATCCCCACCGTTATATGTGACGGGAAAATGATGCTTTCTCATGTGACAGAAGAAACGGTCGCCATGCTGGATATGCTGCAGCCCTTCGGTATGGGCAATCCACCGCCCCGGTTTTTATGTGACGGCGCGCTTGCATTATCTCTTCGGCCGGTGGGCAATCAGGGGAAGCATCTGAAATGCACCTTCCAGCAGGGCAATACCCTCCGGGATGGCATATTTTTCGGCGGCGGCCAGTGGGCGGGGCAGCAGGGGATATTCAACCTGGTGATGACCCCTATCGTCAATACCTTCCGCGGCGTTACGACTGCTGAATGCCAGCTGCATGCCATGGAATTGCAGCCGGAAGGATTGAGAAAGAACCCGTTATCCGAAGCGACGGCACTGCTTTCAGAGGATATTACGGGTATCAGGGCAGGATATACCATTTCTGCGGATCAGATTGCATCATTGATGGATGGCAATCAGGGAACGCTTCTGGTGTGCCGGTGTCTGGAAACGGCAATGGAAATGTATAAACGTTTTCCTGATGCGGATTTTGCTCAGGGAAGCGCTCTGTCCCCCCAGGCATTCCATACGATTTTGCTGTATGGCCGGGCAAAGGATACTTGCACATCCTATCAACATGTGGTATTATGCGATGGTTCCCTGGGGGAAGAGGAGGCCTACAAAAAGGCCTGCCCCAGGGCGCAGATCCATTCCCTGCCTCTGAGCGCTCCAATGAAAAATCTGCTGGCGGATATGTATGTGGAGTTAAGTGGAATGCGGGAATGCTATCGAAAGCTAAAAGAGGCTATTCCTTCATCTTTGCAGCAATACGCTGAAAAATGCGGTCTGACGGAAATGCAGGCTGCTTTCTCACTGAAGGTTTTCAATGACATTCAATTAACAGATGCATCCATCCTTCCTTTCCGGGTGGCTCTATTGCCATTAAAAAAAGCCAGCCCGGCTGATAGCCCCTTATATCGCATAGCACAACAGGCAAAGGAGGAGAAATATGGCGTACACGGCGTATGAAAGCATGACTTTGGAGCAAATGCTGGAGCGGGTGAAAAGATTCACCGGCGATGACAAGAAATGTGCTTTGATCGAGCGTGCGTGGCATTTCGCAGAAAATGCCCATTGCGGCCAGATGCGTAAAAGCGGTGAACCATATTTTTTCCATCCCGTTTATGTGGCCAGTATTCTTATTGAACTGATGCTGGATCCGCCCACGGTGGCGGCAGCGCTGCTCCACGATACGGTGGAGGATTGTGAATGCGTCACGCTGCAGGGCATCCAGAATGAATTCGGCGAAGAAGTGGCCCGGCTGGTGGATGGCGTAACCAAGCTGGAAAAGCTGGATTTTGCCGATCGCGAAGAGCGGCAGGCGGAATCGCTGCGCAAAATGATCCTGGCCATGAGCAAGGATATCCGGGTAGTTCTGATAAAGCTGGCAGACCGGCTGCACAACATGCGCACCCTTCGATTCCAGGCCCCTGACCGTCAGGTGGGTATTGCCCGGGAAACGCTGGATATCTACGCTCCGCTGGCCCATCGCCTGGGCGTATATTCCATCAAACAGGAGCTGGAGGATCTTTCCCTTCGCTATATCGATCCAGAAGGATATCAGGATGTGGCCCGGAAGGTGGGCATGAAGCGGGCAGAGCGGGAGGATAATATCAAGCTGGTGATCAGCGAGCTTTCCCAGAAGCTGGATGAAGCGGGCATCGAATACGAAATTGCAGGCCGACCCAAGCACCTCTATTCCATCTACCGCAAGATGGTGATCCAAAACAAGCCTTTTGACCAGATTTATGATTTGATTGCCATTCGTGTAATCGTTAACACCATCCCGGAATGCTACAGTGTGCTGGGCGTAATTCATACCTTGTGGAATCAGGTGCCGGGGCGGTTCAAGGATTATATTTCGGTTCCTAAAAATAATATGTATCAGTCGCTGCATACCACCGTGATGGGCGGTCGGCGCATTCCTTTCCCCTTTGAAATCCAGATCCGCACCAAGGAAATGCACCGGATGGCGGAATACGGCATTGCTGCCCATTGGCGGTATAAAGAAGGGGCGCAGAAGGATGGGGGGCTGGATGAAAAGCTGTATTGGCTGCGTCAGATCCTGGACTGGCAATCGGAAATCCGGGACAGCCATGAGTTTATTGACAGTCTGAAGACCGATCTGTTCTCTGAGGAAGTGCTGCTTTTTACCCCCAAGGGCGATATTATCTCCATGCAGCGGGGTTCTACTCCGTTGGATTTTGCCTATCGTATCCACTCCCAGGTGGGCAATTCCTGCGTCGGCGCCAAAATTAACGGCAAAATGGTGCCGCTGGACACTCAGCTGGAAACCGGCGATCGGGTGGAAGTCATGACCTCCGGCGCATCCAAAGGCCCCAGCATGGACTGGCTTAAGATCGTAAAGACACAGCAAGCAAAAGCCAAAATCCGGCAGTTTTTCAAGCGGGAGCTGCGGGGCGAAAATGTGCAGAAGGGCCGGGATATGCTGGAGCACGAGGCCAAACGCCGGGGCGTAAAACTGGGCGAATACACAAAGCCTGAGTATTACGAACCCTTGCTGAAAAAATACATGTTCCAGGATCTGGAGGATTTGTACGGCGCAATCGGCTACGGCGGAGTGGCGGCTGTTTACGTGCTCTCCCGACTGATCGATGAAAAGAATAAAAAGGAAGCGCCTCAGGCGGTGAAAATTCCGCCGGTTACCGATGCGGTTCCTCCGCCCGAACCCAAGGGGAAGCCCACGCAGGGCATTTATGTTCATGGTGAGGCGGGCATGCTGGTACGCTTTGCCCGGTGCTGCAATCCGGTGCCTGGTGATGATATTGTAGGCTACATTACCCGCGGCCGGGGCGTTACCATTCATAAGGCAGATTGTGTCAACGCCTGCCATACCGAGCCGGAACGAGCGGTGCCTGTTTCCTGGGCTACCGAAAGCACCGGCACCTTCAGCGCCAATATCCAGGTGATTTGTTATGACCATCCTGCTCTGCTTGGTGAAATTACCACCAACATCGACGAGATGAAGATCCCCATGACGGCGCTTGCCGTAAAGCTGAATAAAAATAAGACCTGCACCATTACCATCACCCTTCAGGTGCAAAGCCGTGAACAGTTGGACAGCGCCCTGCAGAAAATCAAGCGCCGCCCGGATGTGATTGAGGCATACCGCAGCGTCAATTGATTCAGAGGTAGTTATGAGCAGTACGAAAGGAATTTTTCGGCGTTTTATAGCACTTGTATGCGCATTTCTCCTTTTCTCTGGTGTATGTTGTTGCTGAAGTGGGTTAGGTGCGCCGGATTATGCGGTTATTGCAAAACTGTATCGGCAGGCGGTGGAAGGAAGACTGCGCTGAATAAGCGTTTTTCCGGAATTGGGCATGTTTGATTTAGGAATAATAGGAAAGCGTCTTCTAAAGACCGTAGAGAAAGAATTCGTTCCCTCATATACTGCTATGGCAATGCTTCAGGAGCAAAAAGGCAGCATAGAAGCAGCGACGCAATGGTATATCATGGCAGCTGAACGCGGAGAAACCATTGCTATGCATAATTTGGGGTGCAATGCACTTGCACAGTCGGACCTTGATGCTGCAATTCAATGGTTTTCTATGGCTTCCGAAGCAGGCAAAGCTCAATCGGCACATAATCTTGGCTGCATTTATCGGGATATGCTGGCTGATTTGGATGCTGCTGAGCAGGCCTTCCTGCAGGGGGCTCAACTGGGTTTTCTTCCCTCCATGAACAGTCTTGGCGTAATCATGGTGGAAACAGGACGGATAGGGGAAGGAATTCGCTGGATTACCCGCGCTGCTGAACGAGGCCAGGAAAGCGCAAAGAATAATCTGGTATATATCTATTCCACCCCAGAATATGGAATTTATCAGCCACAAGAGGCAGAATATTGGCGCAAGCGCATGATACTCAAATTAAGTTGTGATGAAATCTTAATATAATTGTAAATTTTATAAAAACAAGCAGGATTTCATACCTTCGCCTCGAATAATGTCACAGTTATCCTTTTGATGGGAGGATCCCCATGCAGCAGCCACCTCAAGGGCCTTTTTCGCCCTCTGGTTTTTCTTATCCCAATGCGCCCCAGCCCTCTGATCCGCAGTGGACCCAGATGCCTGTTCCCGGTCAGGGCATGCAGCCGCCTGTAAATCAGGGCGCGGTCCAGGGGCAGTGGAGCCCTGGCCAATTGCCGCCCCCGGCCCAGATTGATTTGCCCCCGGAATTTCAGCCCCAGCCCCCTGCCATGTATACCCAGCCACAGGGTGCAGGATATGAAATGAACCCGCCGCTTCCGCAAAATGGGGAGCAGCAGCCCGGATATCAGCCCCCCAAGACGGGGATGCCCAGGGCGCAGGCCAAATCCAATAAAAAGCTGTTTCTTGCCCTGGCGATTATCGTTGTGGGTTTTATTGCGTTTGCGGTTTTGAAGTTTAATTCTCCCGGTCAGGTGGCATACGGCCAGGTACACAGCGGATCGCTTACCGCTCAGTACACCGGCGACGCCGTGATTGTACGCAGTGAAACGGTATTCTCCCATACCAGCACGTCTCAGGTGGAATACTTGGCCCAGGAAGGCGCCTTTGTCAGCCGGGGCGATAACGTGGCTACGGCTTATGCCTCCGGCTTTAGCGCCAAGGAATGGAACACGTTGGAAAAATACCGCACACGGATCAAGGAATATCATAAGAGCCTGATTGAGAATGCTGCGGGGGACACCCGGATTATTTCCCTGATGGATGGGGTGGTGGAAAGGACGCTGGAGGCCCAGAAGCTGGTGCAGGGGGCCAAGGGCAGTCTGACTGCCCAGGAGCAGCTGCTGGAAAAGAGCATGGATGATCTGCAGCTTCATATCAAACAGAAATACCCTGACGATCAAAAGCTGAGCCATCTCTACGAAGAAGAGGATGCACAGCTGCAGCGCATTTCCGGCTGGTCCAAGCAATATGCGGCCCAAAGTGACGGGCTGATCAGCTTCTATACCGACGGCTTTGAAAATGTGCTGAATATGTTCACCTACGCTACCTACACCCCCTCTCAGGTGAGGAATATGTATAACGGCAAAATTCCGGAAACGGAAACCACCTATGCCCGCACTACTGTGCCTATCTACCGCCTGGTGAAGCAGGAACCCTGGCTGGTGCTGATGCTGTGCAATGAGATGGACTGGACCCCGGTGGAAAACCGCTCCTACAAGTTGCTGATCGAAAGCTTTGACAATACCGTGGTGGATGCAACCGTGGAATCCTTTACCCGGTCCGGTGGGGAATTGCTGATCCGGCTTCGGATTCACGATACTACTGCTTTGGAGAATGTGCTCTATATCCGTTCTTGCCAGGTACAATTGGGCGAGAGCGTCAACAGTCTGACGGTGCCCAGCCGTGCCATTTTCGTTCAGGATGGGAAAAAAGGCGTGGTTATGAGGACTGACGGCGGCGACTATTGGACGGGCGTGGAAGTGGTATCCGATGATGGTTCTGTGGCCTATGTGATCCCGGAAAATCCTGGGGTGCTCTATGACGGGCTGCAGGTGCGTCTGTTCTGATAAAGGAGGAGGAAAGGCATGCTTGAGGAGAGGATTGCCCGCATCCGCCAGGTTCTGGCACAGGAAAGCCAGGCATGGGGAAAGCCGCCCCGGCTGATTGCCGTGACAAAGTACTCCCCGGTAGAAGATATTCTGCCCCTGCATGCATTGGGCGTGACGGATATTGGCGAAAACCGTGTGCAGGTTATCCGGGAAAAGCTGCCCTTTCTCAATGAAAAATTTTCAGTTCACCTGATTGGACGGTTGCAAACAAACAAAGTTAAATATATAATAAAAGATGTGTGTCTCATTCATTCCCTGGACAGTATGTCCCTTGCACAGGAAATTGACCGTCAGGCCCAAAAGGCAGGGCGGCGCATGCCGGTGCTGGTGCAGGTAAATATCGCAAGGGAAGCCCAGAAGGCCGGCATCGATGAAGCGGCAATTCTGCCCTTTATCCAACAATGCGCAAAGCTGCCTGGCCTGGATATTAAGGGCCTGATGGCCATGATGCCCCTGGATGCGCCGAGGGACACCATTGAAACATTGTTCGGCCGGATGCGTATGCATTTTGACCGTTGCGTTCAGGAAGCAATCAATCAAACGGATATACGGGAACTATCCATGGGCATGTCCCAGGATTATGATCTGGCAGCACGGGCAGGCGCCACCATGGTGCGGGTTGGCTCGGCGCTGTTCCGATAAATTCAGGAGGTAAATCAATGGCGTCTGGTGATTTTTTCGGCAATCTGAAGGATAAAGTACGTTCTGCGTACGATGGATTCTTTTACGATAACAGCAATAAACAGAGCACCCGGGGTGGGTATGCCCAGCCCGTTGTGCAGACAGCTGCACAGCAGCCAGGGAAGCGTTCACAAAAGATAGAGGAACAGGGGGAGAGCAATGTGGTTGACTTTGGCACCTATCAACAGCAGCATCAGCAGTTCCAGCCCCCGTATCAGCCTGCTCCCCAGCAGCAGGTTTACCCGCCCCAGCAGTTCCAGGGCCAGGCCAATTATCAGCCGCCTCAGCAGTCCCGTTTTCAGCCCCAGCCGCCTGTGCAACAGCCGATGCAGCCCCAGAATTATCAGCCTGCTCCTCAGGAACCGGTTCAGCAGCCCCCAGTGAATGCTCTCATCAGCGCACGGGTGATCAATGCCCGGGGCATGGCCGATTGCCGCAGCGCCATTACCCTGCTTCGAAATGGGGATGCAGTGCTCATCGTGCTTGAAAACATTAACGATCAGGCAGAACAGCGGCGTCTTGTGGATACCCTCAGCGGCGCCTGCTATTCCCTGGTGGCGACCATTACCAAAGTATCCCGTTTCGGCGTGTATCTGCTGGCACCCCAGTCCATGGCGGTATTCGCCGATCAGATCACCAATCAGATGAACGGTATGCCTGCCAGGCCCATGGCTCCCCGGGGTTATCAGCCGCAGCAGGGATATCCCGGATATCAGCCTCAGCAAGGTCAGCCTGGGCCCATGTATTATGGCGCCCCCCAGCAGCAGGGTTTTGCCCAGCGCGTAGCTGCCCCTGAAGAAGCCCCCAAGGCATTCTATGCTCAGCCCGCGCCCCAGGCGGCACCTGCGCCGGCGTTCACCGCTCAGCCTGCTGGATATGGCTATTCTCCGGATGAAGCTCAGGCACAATAAAATAGGTACTCAATCATTTACATAAACATGGTACAGATGAAAGGAGATCAAAACAATGGCTGTTACGGTTGATATGATTGTGGAAAAGGTATTCCGTCTTACCCCCAATGGCTACAGTCAGGAAGAAGTGAACGCTTTCCTGGACGAAATTTGCGATACCATCGAGGCTATGCAGGCAGAAATGAGCGCCTTGCAGGATCGGCTGCAGAAGGCAGAAAGCGCTGCTGTGCCTGTGCCCTTCTCTGCTGTACCCGCTCCCGCGCCCGTTGAACCCAAGAAGGAAGAAGCAAGTGAAGCTGCCCAGAAGCTTCTGGCCAAGGCCCAGAAGGTCTATGATGAAATGATCGCCGACGCCAAGGCCGAAGCTGATGACATTCTCCAGAATGCCGCTGCCCGCGCTGATCAAAGCATCGTGGATCTGGAAGAGAAGCGCAAGACCCTGGAAAACGTGGTGGAATCCCTGAAAGAATCTGCCCAGGATTATCGTGCCCGCTTCCAGCGACTGATTGAAGAACAGCAGCACATGCTGAATACGGAGAGCGCGCTGTTCGAATAATTGCTTTTTCGCAGCCAGATATGCCGTGAAGAAACTTTTTTTACGGTATTTCTGGCATTTTTCTTTTTATAAAAATACAAATCTCTGCGAAGAAAACACGAAAACTGAAAACGAAGGAGAGCCAGCAATGAAGCATATTCCTTCCGAAAAATCGGTGGTTTGCGCTAATCAGGATGGTTATTTTGGCTATTTCGGCTGGCCGTCGGTGATACGGCTTCCTGATGGACGGTTGGCAGCGGTGGCTTCCGGCTTCCGGATGGGTCACGTTTGCCCCTTTGGCAAGGCCGTCATTTGCTACAGCAGCGACGAAGGACAAACATGGACACTGCCCGCTCCGGTAATCGATACCCCTTTGGATGACCGGGACGCTGGTATCGTCTGCTTTGGCGATAGGGGGGTAATGCTTACGTCCTTTACGCTTGGGTCTGCGTTTTATAAACGCGTGTATCCGAATCGGAACGAAAACAAGCGGACAGCCCTGATTCATGCCTATCTTGATGCCCTCGAGGAAACGGGAATGGAACAGGAGTATTTGGGATCCACGTATCGGCTTAGCCTTGACGGTGGGACGACCTTCGGCCCGCTGCAGTTTGCGCCAGTCTCCACGCCCCATGGGCCCATCCGCTTGTTGGACGGCACCCTGTTGTATGTTGGAAGGCGTTACAGCCCGGTGGATTTGTATACCGATATGGAAAATCCTATCCTGCAGGTCTGGCATATGGATGAACAGGGGTATTTCGAGAAACTATCGGATATCGAAAATATCCGGGATGAGCATGGATGGTATCTGGTGGCGGAGCCTCATGGCGTGCAGCTGCCGGATGGAAAAATCCTGGTGCATATCCGGGTGCAGCGGGAGGGCCCCAACGGGAAGTTTACTTTGTACCAGTGCGAATCAACCGACGGCGGCCGCCATTTTAATGCGCCGCATCAGATACTCCCCGATGTGGGCGGTGCGCCGGGACATCTGCTGCTGCATTCCAGCGGGCGGCTGATCGGATCCTACGGTTATCGTGAAAGCCCCTTCGGCGTGCGGCTAATGTTCAGTGATGATGGCGGGGAAAGCTGGGATTATGATTATGTGCTGGAAAAGGATGGCCAGGGGAAGGATCTGGGTTATCCCGCCACGGTGGAATTGCTTGATGGGGGACTGCTTACGGTCTACTATCAAAGCACCTATTCCGAGGATGGATCGGCTGTTTCTTCCATCATGCAGCGGAAATGGCGTTTGCCGGATAAATAACGGGTAAAGATAAAGAGTGAGGATAATCATGAAGCGGTATGGTGGAATTGAGGCTGGGGGCACCAAAATGGTGATGGCTGTCGCCGATGATAAGATGAATATCCTGTGTCGGGAGAGCATTGCCACGGGTGCACCGGATGCAACTTTGGAGCGAATGATTGCCTTTTTCCGCGGCCATCCTGTGGATGCCTTGGGGGTTGCCTCCTTTGGTCCTCTGGATCTGAAGAAGGATTCGCCGACCTACGGATATATCACAAAGACGCCCAAGCTTGACTGGGTGGATTATCCGCTGCTGCCGCTTCTCAAGGCTGCCTTGGATGTGCCCTGCGAATTGGATACGGACGTAAATGCCGCCGCTTTGTGCGAAGCAAAAATGGGTGTTGCCAAAGGTCTGAAAAACTGCATGTATGTTACCATTGGCACCGGTATTGGCGCAGGCGTATACTGCGAAGGAAATTTGGTGCATGGCCTGATGCATCCGGAATGGGGGCATATCCCAGTCGCTCCCCGCAAAGACGATACCATGCCGGAGGGAATATGCCCCTATCACGGCGGATGTCTGGAGGGATTGGCCAGCGGGCCCGCTATTGAAAAGCGATGGGGAAAAAGCGCCAAAGAATTGGCGCCGGATCATCCTGCCTGGCAATTGGAAGCGCATTATCTTGCCCAAATGTGCGTGACGGCGCTTATGACCGTATCGCCTGAGAAGATCATTTTGGGGGGCGGCGTTATGGGGCAAAGGCAGCTTTTTCCCATGATTCATAAAGAAACAATGCGGCTGCTTGGTGGTTATCTGGCATGCGTAAAGGATACCGCATCACTTATCGTGCCCCCTGCCTGTTATCCGGACAGTGGACTGGTGGGGGCGCTGCTGCTGGCAAAAAGCGCACTGGAGGAAATGGGATAATGGATAAAATGCGGGTATTTGATACCCATTGTCATTTGGATGACGAACGGTTCAACGAGGATAGGGAAAGTGCATATCAGCGGATGATGGATAGCGGTGTGAAGCGGTGCATCTGTGTTGGAAGCGATTTGTCGTCCTCACGGCGCTGTTTGGAACTGGCGGAAAAATATGACGGCGTATACGCAGCGGTTGGGGTGCATCCCCACGAAGCCAAGGATGCGCCGGGGGATTATATAAAGTCGCTTACGGATATGCTGCGCCACCCCAAGGCAGTGGCGCTGGGGGAGATCGGGCTGGATTATTATTATGATCTCTCCCCCCGGGACGTGCAAAAGCAGGTGATGGCTGAGCAAATGGAATTGGCGATGCAGCTGGATAAGCCCGTGATATTCCATATACGGGATGCGCATGGCGATATGGTGGACTTTTTCAGGAAAAGCAAACGGCTGCCAAGCGGCGTAATCCATTGTTTTTCCGGCAGTGCAGAAACGGCAAAAGAATATGTAAAAATGGGCTTTTTCATCTCCTTTGCCGGGCCGCTTACCTTCAAAAAGGCCCCCAATCTTTGGGAGGCGGCGTGCGAGGTGCCCTTGGAAAGGCTGCTTGTGGAAACGGACAGTCCTTATCTCTCCCCGGAACCTTACCGGGGGCGGCGGAATGAGCCGGCACACGTGGTGTGGGTGATGAAGAAGCTGGCGGCGCTGCGGGACATGACTGAAGAGGAAATGGCCCGTTTGACCTGGGATAATGCCTGCAGGATGTACCGCATTTAAATTTCCAACGGAGAAGGATCAAAGCCTTTTCCGTTTTTTGTTTTTGTTTTGAATGAAGCGTTGACGCAGAATGTGGGCCATGGTATAATTTTATGGAGAATTGAGGTGTGTTGGCAATTAAATCGGATAGCGTTTACAATTCAATCGAGAGGGATGATTCGATGAAGCGTCGAATAGTACTATTCTGCATATTACTGGGGATCCTATGCGCATTTGGCATTACAGCCTGTGCAGACGCGCAAATCACAAAGGATTATGTGATTGTATATCCCAAGGGAAGCAGCAGTACCCTGAAAAACGCCTGCACAAAACTGCAGTCTTTCCTGAAGCTGAATGCTAAGCCTGTTGCCGATGATAAACAGCCAGCAGATGCGCTTGAAATTCTGATTGGCGATACCAATCGGCAGGAAAGCGCCCTGATCGATGAGAAGCTGGGCGAAAATGATTATAGAATCCTTTTGAAGGATGGAAAAATCCTGTTGAACGGTGGCTGCGACACGGCAATTATCAACGCGATTGCGTATTTGATGCGGGATTCGGTGGTGAAGTCCCCGGATGGCGCTATGATGCTTTCGGACGATTTTGAATACCATTTTGACGGCGCTGATAACCGAGAAGAATATGCCACCAATCCTGATGCATTTTTGTGCAGTTGGGTATTGGATTTTGATACGCCCGAATGGCTGATGAATTTTGAGGAGAAGGTTGCTTCCTTCAATGATCCTGACGGCCGGATGATGGGCATGCTGCATCGCGCCGATTGGGTGCACTATCCTGAAAATTCCCTGGAATCCATCATCAGCTCCATCAAGATGGGTGTTGACTGTATGGAACTGGATCTGCATGTTTCCAAGGACGGCGTTCCGGTGCTTTTTCATGATGATACTTTGGATCGCAACACCGATTGGCGGGAAAAAGCCGGTAAGAATGGGCTTCCAACATCGGCCAATATTGAAGATTGGACGTATGAGGAACTTAAGCAGCTGCGGCTGAAGAACTGGCGGGGCAAAGTGACGGAATATCAGATCGCCACCCTGGAAGAAGCAATTATCGTTTGCAAGGGCAGGATTATGTTCCGGTTGGACAAGGCATATGCCTGGAACTGGGACAGGGATGTGTATCCTCTGATCAAAAAGCATCAGGCCTGGCAGGTGGTCATGAGTATGAATTATCAGTACACCGGGCAGATTACTGATATTGTGGATGACATTCGTGCGGACGGCGGCGTTGATCCTGTGATGCTCTATTATGGATTTACGGCGGATAACTGCGAAAAGTGGCAGGATAGAATTACCGATATCAAAAACCGTGGGTACAATCCCGTGGTCGTGATTGGAGACCTGACCCCCAGAGGCAGCTACACCATCGAAATGTATACGAAAAAAACAGGGGATGCCCTGGAAAAGCTGGAAAAGGAAGCACGGATTCTGCTGATGGCTGGGGAGAATTTCGGCGGTATAGAGGATGAGATCACTTGGGATTCAGTTTATGAAAAAGGCTGCAATCTTATGTGGATTGAGAACGGCATACGGCTGCAGCAATACATCGTTGATTGTGTTAACAATGACAATTGATGATTTTACAAATTGATCAACAGAATCAATAACAGGAGGGATATTCGTGAAGAAGCATCTGGAAAAAATATCAATTTGCAGCGTATTGCTTGTCTTGCTTTGCGCAGTCTGTGTTTCTGCTAGCGCTGATACGCCGATTACGGCTGACTACGTGATTGTATATCCTCAGGGCAGCAGCAGCGCCCTGGAAAAGGCCTGCGACAAATTACAAAAGCATATGAATCTGACCGCAATGCCTGTTACCGATGACATGCGGGATGCTGGCCCTTTTGAAATTCTGGTAGGAAATACCAATCGCCCCGAAAGCGGCCTGATCAATGAAAAAATGGGAATGTATGACTATAAAGTTCTGTTTGTGAACGGAAAAATCATTATAAACGGCGGCAGCGATACGGCCATCGTCAATGCTATGGCCCATGTGGTGTATGATGCGCTGATTGATGGGCCGGATGGCGGCACTGCGCTTCCGGATGGATACGAATACTTCTTTGATGGCGCCGATTGCAGAGAAGAATATGTGAACAATCCTGATGCGTTTTTGTGCACCTGGGCGCTGGATTTTGATCCGCCGGAATGGATGCGGGATTTTGACGAGAAGATTGCCTCCTTCAATGATCCCGATGGGCGCATGATGAGCATGCTCCACCGTGCTGACCGGATGAATTATCCGGACAATTCCATTGAGGGCATCATCAGCGCCATCAAAATGGGTGCAGATTCCATGGAATTGGATCTTCACATAACCAAGGATGGTGTACCGGTTCTTTTTCATGATGCTAACCTGGCACGGCATACGGATTGGCGGGATAAAGCCGGTAAAAATGGGCTGCCTGAATCGGATCTGGTCAAGGATTGGACTTATGAGGAACTCAAGCAACTGCGATTGCTGAATTTGCGCGGTGTTGCGAGCGATTGTCAGATTGCATCCCTGGAGGAAGCCATTATCGTTTGCAAAGACCGGATTATGTTCCGGCTGGACAAGGCAGAGTTCTGGGATTGGGAAAAAGATGTGTATCCGCTGATTAAAAAACACCAGGCCTGGCAGGTATGCATCAGCATGAACTATCAGTACACCGGCCAGATTACCGATATTGTGGATATCATTCGTGCTGACGGCGGAGATGATCCTGTGATGCTGTATTATGGGTTTACAAATGATAATCACGCCGATTGGCAGGACCGGCTGGAGGGAATGCACAGCCGTGGGTATAATCCCGTTGCTGTCGTCAAGGATTTGGTTCCCAAGGGAACCTACACCATCGGTCGATATATCGATAAAACGGAAGATTCCCTTGAAAAGCTGGAAAAGAATGCACGGATTTTCCTGCTGGCGTTCAGTTCGAACGGCGCCAAGGAAGACGCCAAAACCTGGGATTCAGTATACGAAAAGGGCTGTAATTACCTGATGGTGGATAATGGCGTAAAGTTTCAGCAGTACATTGCTGAACGCGTAGGAGAGGATTAATCTTATGAAAATTGGAGCGCAGCTATATACCTTACGGGAATACCTGCAAAATGAAAAGGACCTTGCAAATACCATGGAGCGGGTAGCCGGGATGGGATACAAGATCGTACAGCTTTCCGGTCTTGGCCCCATTCCTGCCAAAGCAGTGAAGAAGGCCTGCGATGACAATGGGCTGCAGATCGTGCTGACCCACAATCCTGCCCATCGTTTTTTGAATGATATTGACGGATTGATTGCAGATCATCAGCTGTACGGGTGCAAATACGTGGGGCTTGGTTCCATGGATGGAAAGTATCTTACTCCGGCAGCGCTGCCGGATTTCCAGAAGGATTTTACCCCTGCGGCAGAAAAGCTGAAGGATGCGGGCATGCTTTTCATGTACCACAACCACGCCTTTGAATTCATGCGCTTTCCGGATGGCAAAACCATCATGGAGCATTTGCTTTCCCTGATGCCTGCCGATCTGATGGGCGTTACAGCCGATACCTATTGGCTGCAGTTTGGCGGTGTGGATGTGAAAAAGTGGCTTTCCGAGCATCCGGAACGGCTGCCCTGCGTACATCTGAAGGATATGACTGTGCAGGGATTTGAAAACCGCATGGCCGCCGTGGGCGAGGGAAACCTGGATTTCCCGGGCATTCTTGAACTGCTGAAAAACAATGGAGTTACGGAATACGCCCTGGTGGAGCAGGATACCTGTTATGGCGAATCGCCCTTTGACTGCATGGGAAGAAGCTATCTGAATCTGAAAAAATTGGGTTATTAAGGAGAAAATGATGGAAAAGATTCGCTTGGGAATTATTGGCGTTGGCAATATGGGGTCTGCCCACATTCGCAATGTGTTGGATGGGAAATGCCCGGAAGTGGAAGTGTGCGCCTTTGCGGACCGCAGGGAATCCAGAAGAAATTGGGGAAAGGAACAGCTGCCGGATGCGGCTGTCTATACCGAAGGTACTGATCTGATAGCCGGGGGCAATTTGGATGCGGTGCTCATTGCTACGCCTCATTATCAGCATCCCTTCCTTGCCAGAGCGGCGATGGAAAAGGGAATGCACGTGATGGTGGAAAAGCCGGCCGGTGTATACACCCTGCAGGTACGGGATATGATTGCCGCTGCCGAGGCCCATCCCGATCTTTCTTTTGCCATGATGTTCAATCAGCGTACCAACTGTGTCTACCGTAAATTGAAGGAGATGCTGGATCACGGCGAATTGGGGGAATTGAAGCGGGTTTCCTGGCTGATTACCAATTGGTATCGTACCCAGCAGTATTATGATTCCGGCGCATGGCGGGCCACTTGGGCCGGTGAGGGCGGCGGCGTGCTGCTCAATCAGTGTCCCCATCAGCTGGATCTGCTCCAGTGGCTTTGTGGACTGCCCACAAAAGTGCATGCGTTCTGCCACGAAGGGAAATGGCACGATATCGAAGTTGAAGATGACGTGACCGCATATTTGGAATATGAAAACGGCGCTACGGGCGTTTTCATCACTACAACCGGCGATGCCCCCGGTACCAACCGTCTGGAAATCACCGGTACCAAGGGCAAGGTAGTCGTGGAGGATGATGTACTTACCTTCTGGCGGCTGAAGACGGATGAGCGGGAATGGTGCAAAACCTGTTCTGAAGGCTTCAGAATGCCTGAATATGAAAAAAGCATCGTGGAAACCGATGGCAGCAGCCTGCAGCATGTGGGCGTGCTCAATGCTTTTGCGGCCAATATTCTCCGGGGCGAACCGCTGGTGGCTGATGCCCGGGAAGGCATCAGGGGCCTGATGCTGTCCAACGCCATGCATCTGTCCTCCTGGCTGGGGCAGGCGGTGACATTGCCCATCGATGAACAGAAATTCTATGAACTGTTGATGGAAAAATGTAAAAGTTCCCGGCACAAGGAAGAAACGGATATCACTTTTAATACCGAGGGGAGTTATTAAGCCTATGTATCGGGTGGGAATCGTTGGCTGCGGCGGGATTGCTCAGGTGCATGCTGCCGTCCTGGAACGCTATCCGGATACAGCCTTGATCGCTTGTGCCGACATTAAGAGCGATAGGGCAAAGGATTTGGCGGGACGATACCATTGCTGCGCCTACGAAACGCTATCGGGCATGCTGAAAAATGAGGCGTTGGACGCCGTACATATCTGCACGCCCCATGCACTGCATGTACCTATGGCAAAGGAAATTGCTGAAAAAGGAATTATGGTTTTCATGGAAAAACCGCCGATCATCAGCATGGAACAGTGGAATGAATTGATTGATGTTGCCAATAGGGTGCGTTTGGGCGTGTGCTTCCAGAACCGGTATAATCCTAATGTGATAGAGGCCCTGCGGATCATCAGGGAAAAGGTATATGGAAGCCCCAGGGGGGCCCGTGCCTTCGTATGCTGGAATCGGCTGGCACCCTATTATCAGGAAAGCGGCTGGCGCGGCGCATGGGAAACAGAAGGCGGGGGCGCACTGATCAACCAGAGCATTCATACCTTGGATCTGCTGATTCGTTTACTGGGCCCTGCGAAAAAAATTGAGGCATTTATGGCAAACCATCATCTGAAAGATGTGATTGCGGTGGAAGATACGGTAGAGGCCTATCTGCAGCTGCAAGCCTGCCCAGCACTGTTTTACGCTACTACAGCCTATGCTGCCGATGCCCCTGTGAGCATTGAAATTGTTATGGACAGCGCCACCATTCGCCTGGAAGAGGAACGATTGGAAATACGGACGAAGGATGGCGTGGATTGCCGCACATTCCCTGCCGCCGAAACGCTGGGAAAGGGATACTGGGGGAATGGCCATTATGCCTGCATTGCGGATTTTTATCAGGCAGCCAAGGAAAAACGTGCATATCAAAATGATGTTTTGTCTGTCCGGGATACAGCTATGGCTATGCTGGAAATGTATCGCCAAGGGAAAATGCATCTGAACATAGGCAAAAAGAAATGAGGGTTGACAAATGAAAAGAATTCTGCTTCAGGGCGATTCCATCACCGATTCCAATCGGGACAGGCAAACAGATCTGAAGCCTTGCTGGGGATATGCCTCCATGATGGAAGCAGATGTTCATACAACCTGGCCAGGGAAATTTGAAGTGCTAAATCGCGCCATTGCCGGCGACAGGACGGTGAATTTACTGGAGCGGTTGCAGCAGGATTGCATCGATCTGAAGCCCGATTATCTTTCTGTTCTCATCGGTGTGAACGATGCATGGCATACCATGGCGCAAAATGATAAAGCCATCCCCGATGCGGAAAGCCGCAAAATATATGGCCAGATTATCGAAGATATCCTGGCGGCATTGCCCCTGGTAAAGATCTACTTGCTGGAGCCCTTTGCCCTGAAAGTGGAGCAGAACAGCGACTGCTGGGAAGCGTTTCAACATGAGGTTTTACTGCGGGCGGAGACAACCAGGGTGCTTGCGAAAAAATACGGCCTGACCTTTATACCGCTGCAGGCACAATTTGACAGCCTGTGCCGGATCAAACCTGCGGATTACTGGCTAAGCGATGGGGTGCATCCCACCGCGGCAGGCCATGAGGTGATCAAAAAGGCGCTGATGGCGGCTATAGGGCCGGATTTGGAAAAAGCATAACAGAAAAATGCCTGTGCTTAAAATAATAGAGGCACAGGCGTTTTTTATGTCATTACACAGTTTTATTTGCGCGGGGACAAGGCAACACTCAATTCAAAATGCATCTTTCCTTCATGGAATCCCGCCACACGGCAGCGGTTCGCCGCTTTTATGATTTGCAGCTCCATTTCCTGATGAGGCAGCACTTCTGCCGCATAATTAATCACCAGGGTATCCAGGCAATACGATCGCATCATTTCCACGCCCAGGGCATCGCAGGCCCAATCGGCGTAGCGGGTATTATTTACGTGCTGATTCACGTCCAGATCGGTATATTGCGGCATACGGAAAACGGTGTGCATCTCGCCTTCTATGGCTTCCACAGTGGAAGGCAGCCCCATGGGAGGCGTCAGATCAGAATTATTGGGGATCAGGGACGCCACGTCGCCGGGGGGCAGCATTTTTCGGGTATTCATATCCAAAAGCGCCCAAAGGGTACCGGCATAACCAAGCAGCTGACCATCCTGATCCTTGAACAGGTAATATCTGGGGAAAAACCAGCGGCGGTTTGGCATAGGGAAGGTTTCTACGGTGACCTGATCCATTACCTTGGGATAGCGGTGCATATGCACTTCGCTGCGTGTGAGGACCCAGACGATATGGTCCTTCAGCAGCGCATCTCTGCCGCATCCAAGCAGATGGGAATGGGCGCCGGCGGTTTCCTGCATTGTTTCCAGAATGGCGCTGGGACGCCACTGCCCTTGAAAATCACAATTACAGGTACGCAGGATAAAGGATTCCTGATAGACTTTCAGCATAACTCGCCTCCTTATATTACCAGGTTATTCTACCGCATTTTTTCTTAGCGTGCAATAGATGACTTTTTTTCGACACGCTTTCCCTTTTGGATGATTTGTGTTATAATGCTATTTGGTGCAAAATGCATCTGAACGGAGGAGAAGCCCTTGGCTGATGTGATTGTGATCGGCGGCGGACATGCCGGCTGTGAAGCAGCCCTTTGCTGTGCACGAATGGGCCTGGATACAATGCTGCTTACCCTGAATCTGGAATCGGTGGCGCTGATGCCGTGCAATCCATCCATTGGCGGCACAGGAAAGGGCCATCTGGTGCGGGAAGTGGATGCACTTGGCGGCGAAATGGGATTGGCTGCCGATGATGTGACCATTCAAAGCCGGATGCTCAATACCGGTAAGGGCCCAGCCGTTCATTCCCTGCGGGTACAGGCAGATAAGCGCGCATATCAGTATCGGATGCTGAAAACGCTTTTTAACCAGGATAATTTGGTGCTGCGTCAGGCTGAAGCGTCTGAGATCCTGGTGAAGGGCGGCAAGGTTTGCGGTGTTAAGACGTTGACGGGAGACGCCATTCCCTGCCGGGCCGTGGTAGTATGCACCGGCGTATACTTGAAAAGCCGCATCATCATTGGTGAAGCTGAATGGGAGGCAGGGCCCCAAGGCCTGATGCCCGCAACCAATCTTTCCAAGAATCTCAGGGACTTGGGGTTTGATATTCGCCGGTTTAAGACGGGTACCCCTGCCCGTGTGGCGGAAAACAGCATTGATTTTGAGAAAATGACGCCTCAGCCCGGAGACGAACCGCCTGTTCCCTTTTCTTTTATGACGGATAAGGGCGTGGAAAACAAGATCAATTGTTATCTGACCTGGACCAATGAGCAAACGCATGAAATTATTCGGCAGAATCTGCATCGTGCGCCTATGTTTACCGGCTCCATCAGCGGCACCGGTGCCCGGTATTGCCCGTCCATCGAAACAAAAGTCACTCGCTTTGCGGATAAAGATCGGCATCAGATTTTCCTGGAGCCAGAGGGAAACGGTTATCCCGAATGGTATGTGCAGGGAATGAGCTCCTCCATGCCGGAGGACGTGCAATGGGATATGTATCGTACCATTCCCGGCCTGGAGAAATGTGTGCTCACCCGCCTCGCCTACGCGATTGAATATGACTGTATCGATCCTTTGGCGCTGACCCCTCATCTGGGCGCCCGTCATATTCCGGGACTGTATTTGGCTGGACAGGTAAACGGCACCTCCGGCTATGAGGAAGCGGCTGCCCAGGGTATATACGCCGCTATAAACGCCGCCCTGTACTGCAGGGAGAAAGAGCCTTTCCTGCTGACCCGTGACCAAGCATATATCGGTGTGATGGTGGATGATCTGACCACCAAGGGAACGGATGAACCCTACCGGATGATGACCAGTCGGGCGGAACACCGGCTGTTCCTGCGCCAGGACAATGCGGATTTGCGGCTCACTGAGCGTGCCCACAAAATTGGATTGGCCACGGATGAACGGATGCGCCGCACTGAGCAGAAAATGAAGGAAACCAGGGAATTGATCAAACGCCTGGAGGAAAACGGCCTGGCAAAGCCCCTTAGGCAGCCGGGTGCCTCTCTCACCTTGCCGGAGGGATGGGATTATTCCTCCGGCGCCAGGGAACAGGCGGAAATCCAGATCAAGTATGAAGGCTATTTGCAGCGGGAGATGGCCCAGATCAAGCAGGCGCGGGCCATGGAAGAGGCGCTTTTGCCGCCGGATACCGATTATCTTTCCATGGATGCTCTGCGGCTGGAAGCAAGGCAAAAATTACAGGCCCAGCGGCCGGTATCTTTGGGCCAGGCATCCCGCATCCCCGGGGTATCGCCTGCTGATGTGGCGGTGCTGATGGTGTGGCTGAAAAAGGGCGTACAATAAGGCAGAAACGTGACAGGACGGAAACGCCCTTGCATAAAATGCTCTTTTTCGCTACAATGATGATGAATGATTGAAGGAGGGATACACAGTGCAAAAGCAGAATGAAGGCGGCGCAGTTCGAAGCCTAATGACCATCGGCACGCTGTACGGTTTTTTGTATTGTATGCTGGCCTCCAATGTTTTATTATCTATGCCCATCCTGGGCGGTGCATTATTCCTGGCAGGACAGTGCGCTATGATGTTCAGTCAGCTGCATATTCGCCGCAATGAACAGGCGGATTATTTGCCGCCCCTTATGAAGCATTTACGGACGGTACTGCTGGCTTTGGTATTTTTGTCTCTCCTGGCGCTGATGATGATTTATCCCATTCGCTTAGATAATGCGGATTTCTGGCGGCTGGCGGGGATTGTATTGTGCATTATTCTACGGCCTGTTTTGGCCCGCTATCTGCTGGAGCAAGGCGTGCTTGCGGGCAAAAAGGCCATTCATCTGGTTGCCAGGGTGGTATGGGCGCATGTGGCGTTTCTTCCCGGGCTGATTGTGATGTTGTTGCTCACCGATTACAGCCGGGATGTGGTGTGGTATCTGATGATTGGGTATGTGGTGAGCGGCTTGCTTGGCGGTATATCCATGGAAAAAGTTCGCACTCGGCTGCAGCCCTGGACGGAAGAAGAGAAACAGGAGATGCAGGCGCTGCGGGGCGTGCATGCCTACAGGATGTTCCAGAACGTGACGCTGGTAGTGGCAGCTGCACTGCAGGTAACACAGGTAATGACCTATGCCTACATCGCTGTTACCGGCGAAGCACTGATGATTTGTATGGGTATTGCGCTTTTGTGCACGTATGCATCCTGTCTGGTGGCAGACGCATTGCTGAAACGACCGCTGAAAAAGGATTCCGATCCAAATGTGCTGATGATGGTGGGGTTAATTCTGTGGCTGTACGGGCTAATCCTGTTCATTCGCTGCCTGGATAATCCGGCGGCTGTAGAGGCCTATCTGTCCCTTGCGCTGTGTACCATGGGCGCCACGGCCTGTGTGCGGGTGCTGACCCGAATGGAAAAAGACATGCGGAAGGTGGCGGCCTTTGCCATTGGCCATGCACCCAGCGAAATTTTTGATCAAGTGCATCAGAAGCGGGTTGAATTTGCCTCTTTGCTGGGGCAGATGGTGGCCTTGATCGGCCTTACGCTGATCTGTATCTTTACTGCCAACGGTTTTCCGGGAGATTGGGAAACGCTCTTCCGGGATGCCAGCCCGCTTTTGACCCTGCCGGCTTTTGCGTTGGTGGCGGTTGCGGTGCTTTTTGCCCTTTTATTTCCGCTGACGCAAGACCATATCAATAAGCTGCGAAAATATACCCAACTGAAAAAAGAAGGGAAGGATAACCCTGCCCTTCATGATCAGCTGGAGGCTGTGGTGGTGCGCAAGAGTCTTAAGCATTACGGCATCAAGTTCATCATTGCGGTGCTTCGTCCCCTGTATTTTCACAGGATCAAGTGCAAACATCTGGTCAAGCCCGATGCAGATATTCCCTGCATTTTCGTTTGCAATCATGGGGAAATTTACGGCCCCATCGTCACCAATCTGTATGTGCCGTATTCCTTCCGGCCTTGGGTGACCTATGAGATGCTGGAGAAGCAAACCATTACCAATCGCATTTGTGATTGTTCGTTGCAGAATCCTGGGCCGTTCATGCGGTTTATTGTTGGTAGGATCGCGGCGCCTTTCCTGGCCTGGGTGATGCGGTCTGTGGATTCAATTCCTGTTTATCACGATAATCCGCGGAAATTGATGCAGACTTTCCGTGAAACCACGATAGCCATGGAAGCGGGTGACAACATACTGCTATTCCCGGAAAACCCGGATACTGCCCGCAATCACCGCTACGAGCGGGCCGGTGGCGTTTCTGAATTCTTTACGGGCTTTACCATGATTGGCCAGTTGTATTACAATAAAACCGGAAAATGTCCCCAGTTCATTCCACTTTATGCCGATAAGAAAAAGCGCACCATCACCTTCGGTACCCCGACCCGCTATAATCCTGAAAACCCGGTGAACGAGGAAAAAGAGCGGCTTTGCAAATATCTGCGGGATGAAATGCTGCGCCTTGCCGGTATAGAAGAAGCAGAAGAACAGGAATAACACGGAACTAATGCGCATATAATCACATGAAGCCCTGAAAAAAGAACAAAATATTGAAAAATATTGCAAAATTGATCAGATATACTTGAAAAGCAGGGCTGTTCATGGTATAATATGGCGTACCAAAATGATTCATATGCAGGAGGAAAAGCGAATGCAGATCCATGTTTATGAAAACGCGCAGCAGGTTGGGCAGGCGGCTGCCATGCTTTTTGCCGCTCAGGTAATCCGTAAGCCCGACAGTGTGCTGGGGTTGGCTACCGGTTCTTCGCCCATCGGTTGTTATCAGCAGCTGATTTCATGGCATCAGGACGGCGCCCTGGATTTCTCCCAGTGCGTGAGCTACAATCTGGATGAATACGTGGGCCTTCCTGAAGAACATGAGTGCAGTTATCATGCGTTCATGCAGGAACAGCTCTTTAACGGCATCAATATGAAGGAAACCCATGTGCCCAATGGCAATGCAGCAGATCTGCAGGCGGAATGCCTGCGGTATGACGCCGCCATTCAGGCGGCCGGCGGTATCGATATGCAGCTGCTTGGTATCGGGCGCAACGGGCACATCGGCTTTAATGAGCCTTCCGATCATTTTGTCTACGGTACCCAGATCGTGGAATTGACAGAAAGCACCATTCAGGCTAACCGCCGTTTCTTTGAATCTGAAAATGATGTTCCCCGTAAGGCCATAAGTTTGGGTATCGGCGGTATCATGAACGCAAAAGAAGTGGTGCTTATCGCCATGGGCGCTGATAAGGCACAGGCAATCCACGATACAGTGTATGGGGACGTAAATCCTCAGGTTCAGGCTTCTATCCTGCGGACCCATCCCCATGTGACGATGCTGCTGGATAAAGCCGCTGCCAGTTTGCTGTGAAAATATTCATTGAGCCGCTGTTCTTTCTGAACGGCGGTTTTTTTGTTCGAAATCATTGTTGGAATTCATAGTTTGGCTATCTTTCTACTTGATATTCCAGGGGAAAATGCAGTATAATATATCGAATCCTATTCAATGAGGTGCATCATGGTCAATATTCATGATTATCAGGGAAAGAAAGTGCATATGATCGGTATTGGCGGATCCAGCATGTCCGGGCTGGCTGAAATGCTGTTAAAAGAAGGGTATACCGTTACCGGATCGGATAACGCCAATTCTCATGCGGTGGAACGGCTGCGGGAGATGGGCATCAGCGTGCATGTGGGGCATCAGAAGGAGAATGTGCAGGGTGTAGATCTGCTGGTTTATTCTGCTGCGATCGCTCCTGAGAATCCTGAACGGCAGGAGGCACTGCGCCTTTCTATTCCACAGATGGAGCGCTCTACTTTGCTTGGCCAGCTGATGCAGGGACATAAAAATGCGGTGTGCATTTGCGGCGCCCATGGCAAGACTACTACCTCATCCATGATTGCTTATACTCTGCTGCAATGTGGGCTGGACCCCACTGTGCATATCGGCGGCCGGCTGGATGCGTTGGGCGGCGGCTCCAGGATCGGGAAGAAGGACGTGTTCGTGGCGGAGGCATGTGAGTTCCATGGCAGCTTCTTGGAAATGCGCCCCACGCTGGCGGTTGTATTGAATATTGACGCCGATCATTTGGACTATTACCGGGATATTGAGCACATTGAAGAAGCTTTTGGTCAGTTTCTGTCATTGCTTCCAGATGACGGCATGGCTTTGGGGTGGGGAGAGGATGCAAGGATCATGCGTTTGTTTTCCCGGCTGCATTGCGCTTACCGCACCTTTGGCCTTCACGAAAGCAATGATTATTACCCTGCGAATCTTTCCTATAACGATACCGGCTGTCCCAGGTATGACGTCATTTACCGCGGGGAGAAGATTGCAAGGCTGGAAATGCGTGTGGCCGGCGCTTTTAATGTGATTAACTCTCTGGGTGCTTTTGCTTCTGCCCATGTGATGGGGGCTGACCCCGCCCAGGCCGCTGCAGCACTCTCTAGTTTTTCCGGCGTGCACCGGCGGTTCGAATTCACTGGTCTTATAGACGGGGTTAAGATGTATCACGATTATGGCCACAACCCTGCTGAGATGCGGGCGGCCATTTCCGTTGCCCGACAGCAGAATCCAAGGAAGCTTTGGGCAGTGATGCAGCCTCATACCTACAGCCGCGTGAAGGGCCTATTCCAGGATTATCTCACCTGCACGGAAGAAGCGGATTATACCTTGGTTACCGATATTTTTGCTGCCCGCGAAAAGGATCCCGGTGATATACGAGCGGAGATGGTGGTAGAGGGCATGCATGCCCATGGAATTGACGCCGTGCACACCCCCTCCTTTGACGATACGGAGAAATACCTGCGTGCCCATTGGCAGGCCGGGGATCTGGTGTTGACCATGGGCTGCGGCAACATCAATCTGCTGAACGAGCAGATGCAACTGCACGGCGATACGGAACGGTAAAGGAGATAAAAAATGATTCGACTGCTTTCCATTGGCAATAGCTTTTCTGAAGATGCCCAGCGGTATCTGCATGCCCTTTCCCAGGCCGAGGGATGCGAAATTTATTGTGTGAATATGGTAATTGGCGGATGCTCCCTGAAAACGCATTGGGAGAAGGTGCAATGCGATGCGGCGGAATACTATTATATTTTGAACGGAAAGAATGTAATGGTCGATGGAAAGGCATTGCAAACCAATCTTGCCCAGATAATTGCCGTTGAAAAATGGGATGTGGTTACGCTTCAACAGTGCAGCCCGGACAGCGGTTGCTATGATACGTATCAGCCTTATTTGAATTATATGGCGGATTATGTGCGCAAGCACGCGCCGGGGGCAAAGCTGATGATTCAGCAAACCTGGGCCTATGAAAAGGACTGCGATTATTATTCCTCTTTTTCCAAATATCAGAACGATCAGCAAGTCATGTATGAAAGCCTGAAAGCGGCATACAATCAGGCATCCCAGGCAGTTGACGCTCCTCTTATCCGAACAGGCGATATGATCCAGGCATTGCGAAAGAAAGGGCCTTTCCTCTATGGGCAGGGCGGACGCTCTCTTTGCCGGGACGGGTTCCATCTGAGCCTGGATTACGGCCGGTATGCTGCTGCGGCCATCTGGTATGCGCAGATTACCGGACGGATGCCAAAGGGCGTTCCTATTGCTTTGGATGGACAGGAAAAATCGGAAGATGAACTGCTGCAGCTGATTTGCTGCACGGTTAGGGAAGTATTGGGTGAATAAAAAAACGAAGCGCTTTTGGTGGGATAGTTATTAAGGAATAATTTATCCGGCATCGACAAAAGACGAGCATCCTGTGTCGGATGCTCGTTTGTTTATGTGCTCGTGTAAACGCAATGCACCGGAACGGTGCGTATAATTGCGCCCTCCTCAAGCGGTTGGAGAATAAGTTTTTCATCCGCTCGAC
>SVGR01000020.1 GCA_015056265.1 Clostridiales bacterium | reverse complement strand
GCCCCCGATCAGCCCGCCCCCACCAACACCCCCCTCACCGAGCAGAACGTGATCGTCATGCAGAACGGCACCCGGGGCCAGGCGGTGGAGCGGCTGCAGGAAAGACTGGTGGCCCTAGGCTACTACAATATCACCCCCGACGGCATCTACAACAGCAATGATATCTCTGCTGTACGGGAATTCCAGCGGAAAAACGGCCTGAAGGTGGACGGCATCGCCGGCCTGGAAACCCAGCTGGTGCTCTATTCCGATTCCGCCCTGCCCGCCACCTCCGCCGCCCTGCCCAAGCCCACCGCAGCCCCCAAGGTCACCCCCGCCCCCACCCCCGCCATTACCGAAACCCTGCGCATCGGCAGCAAGGGCCAGGCGGTGGTGAGTCTGCAGCAGCGGCTGAAGCAATTGGGCTATTACAACGGAGAGGCAGACGGCCTCTTCGGCACCGGCACCGCCCGGTCCGTCACCCTTTTCCAGCGGGCCAATAATCTGGACGCCGACGGCGTGGCCGGGGAAAAGACCCTCAAAAAGCTCTACAGCAACACTGTCCTTTCCGTGGCCACCCCCAAACCCACGGCCAAGCCTTCCACCCCCTCCGCCCCCACCACCCAGGGCAGCACCAATGTAACCCTGAAAATGAAGAGCAAGGGCACGGAAGTAAAAAATCTTCAGCTGCGGCTGATGGAATTGGGGTATCTGAACAGTGCCGACGGCATCTTTGGGGTGCAGACCTATAACGCCGTGGCCGCTTTCCAGCGGAAAAACGGCCTCACCGCAGACGGCGTGGCCGGCAAGATGACCCTAAGCCGGCTCTATTCCTCCGCCGCCCTGGGCAACGGCAATTCCATCCTGCTTCCCACGCCCCCCTCCGTTCCCGAAGAGGAAGAAACCGCCCCCGGCTTCAAGGCCCCCGATCCTTCCGAGGTGCGCTATGCCAATTGGTTCACCGAAATCCGCTCCCGGGCTCGGCTGATGCCCGATGTGGTGATCTATGATCCCGATTCCGGGCTGCATTTCAACCTGCACATGTTCTCCTTCGGCAAGCATGCAGACTCTGAACCTCCCACCAAGGAAGATACAGAAATCCTCTACCAGATCAACGGTAAAGATAGCTGGGATCCCAAATATGTGTGGGTTATCTTCACCGACGGCCGGGTGTATATCGCCTCCATCCACAGCAACGGCCACACCGTGGATCATACCAATGATAACGGCATGACAGGCCATATCTGCCTCCACTTCCCTCGGATCATGAGTGAAGCCGAGGCTACCGGCCCCTACGCCGTCCGCCATCAGAAGGAAATCCTCTACGGCTGGCAGTTGACCCAGGCCAAAATCCGCTGATTTTTCATTCCTTCGGGAAGCCTCAAAAGAGGCTTCCCTTTTTAGTACATGAAAATGGGGTATTTTTCCGTTGCGGCAGCATAAAAAATATGATAATATATTTCATATGCCGTATGCGTAATTTTCTCCTGGAGGAATCTATGAACAAAAGAGTGGTGGCCTGGCTTTTGCTGGCCTGTCTTATAATTGGCGTCGTCCCTGCGCGGGCTTCCTTTAGCAAACCCCGTGCCCGGGATATGATTGACAGCAGCAAATCCATCTCCCGAATGATAGACGTGCCCGGCCGGGGCGAAATGCACTATTACGCGCAAAATGATCCCACCTGGGCGCTGATGACTTACCGCTTCCCGCATCAGACCAATGAACCCCGCTTTTCCGGCGCCGGCTGTATTCCCACCGCCGTGGCCATGTGCATCGCCAATCTGGTCCCTGCGGAAAGGCTGCCCCTGATGCACCAGTATACCTGGCAGCTGGGCGGCGTTCAGATCTGCCCCTGCTCCATGAACCGTTTCGATTGCGATAACACCCATTACCGCTTCCAATTGCGCACCGCCCAGGAATTTCAACAGTTTTTCTGTCTGGCGGTGGGCTCCTATTTTTCCGGCAACAATCCCTCCCAGGCCTACGCCGCCGGCAGCTTTTACCTGGTGCCCGATCTGCTGAAAAAATATGGCCTTTCCTATAAAGAAACGGATAATCTGCGCACCGCCATTACCGAGGTGCAGCGCAAAGGCGCCCTGGCCGTGGCCCTGGTGGCGGGGGAGGATTGCCCCTTCACCACCGGCAGCCACGCCCTGGTGCTGGCCTCTGTGGAAGGAAATACCTGCTATTTTCTGGATTCTTTCCACCGAAAGCAGGATGAATACTATCGCCGCGGACCCGCAGGCATGATTGAGGTGGTGGAGCCCGGCCTGGTAACCATGCACCGCAAATGGGCCGATCGGCTGGGGGCCTATCAGATCTATATCGTCTATCCCCCCGCGAAATAAAAAAATCTTTTCGACGCCCTTCCCGCTGCCGGGAGGGGCGTTTTCGCTGCCTTTACAGCCGAAAATAATTGTGATATAGTAATATATATCTCCATTCGATACCGATTTCCGCTCCGATTAAGGAGGATCGCCGTGAAACGTTGCTTGATTTTTTTCCTGGTTTTGTCCCTCCTGCTGCCCGCCTGCGCCTTGGGGGAAACGGTGAAAAAGCTGCCTTCCTGCTTCCAGATTACCTATAAAGTGGAGGAACGCACCCAGGACGGCGGCCGCGTCTTCGTATCCAAAGAGTATATTTCCACCCGCCAGGCCGCCGCCGACCGGGCGGTAAATGCCCTGGTGGATGCCTTTGACGACCAATTAAACCCCCATCTGCAGCCCGATCAGGGCAAAAATCCCCGGCGCAACAGCCGGCTGGATATCCATGTGGTTCATTCATTTTCCGGCCAATCGTCCATGAGTTTCCTGGTGCTGGCACGGGAGAGCTATAAGCGGGTGCAGCAGCAATCCCCCATCGCCGCCCTTTCCTTCGATATGGAAACGGGGGAGACCATCACCCTTTCCCATCTGTTCCCTGAGGACAGCGAGGCCTGGGACGTGATGGCAGAATATATCGAGAAGGAATTGACCGATTATTTCCCTCACCTGGATGCGGATCCCGCCGCCCTGCAGGCCCTGCTCACCAAGGACGCCATCCAAAATACCCCCTTCATGCTGGGGCCGGTATGCCTTTCCCTCCATTATGAGGCGAAAACCCTCTATCCCAACCAGCCCTCCCTCATGCGGGTGACCATTCCCTACGCCGCCTTCACCGGCATGATGACGGAATACGGCGTGAAGCAAACGGATAATTCCATGTATCGGATGGTGGCCCTCACCTTCGACGACGGCCCCACCTATACCCAAACCGCCTCCCTGCTCAATCATCTGCGCCATTACGGCGCCCCCTCCACCTTCTTCCTGGTGGGGGATCGGATCGCCGAATATAAAGATATTGTGCTCAGGGAAAACGACGAAAATCATTCCCTCCAGAGCCACCATTTCAAGCATACCGATACCACCAAATCCACCCCCGGCCGTATCCAAACCTATACCAAGCAATTCTATGAGGCCCTGACCACCCTCACCGGCACCGCCCCCATCATGCTCCGTCCCCCCTACGGCCTGGATGAGCCCTTCCGGGAAGCCCGGGTGAATCTGCCCATCATTCAATGGGATGTGGATACCAAGGATTGGACGGGCAAATCCTCCGCTGGGGTACTGTCCGTGGTGAAGTCGGAAACCAAGCACGGCTCCATCATCCTGATGCACGATATCCAGGAAAAAACGCCGGAATCCGCCAAGCAAGTGGCCAAATGGCTGCGGGAGAACGGCTTCATCTGCGTTACCGTGGAGGATCTTTTCATCCATATCGGCCGGGAAATGATGCCCAATCAGGTGTATTACAGCGTAAAACCGCCGGAGGACGCCCAATAAATTTCCATGGTTATTTTTTCTCTCTGCCCATGGCGTCCGCCCCGGTCATTCCCTCCGGCGGCCCCGGAATGCATCGGGGGAACACGCCCCTCGTTTCCCAATCCGCAGCCCGGGCTGCATCTGCATTTGCTTGCGCAAAACCGTTCAATGCGGCAATGCCGCCGGCGAAGAGCAAAAGATTTTTGCTTCCACCATCAGTTTGCGACTGTAAAGAATGGCCTTCCAGTTCCATGTCGGGACTGGAAGGTCATTTTTTATGCATGGTAACGAAGCACAATATCATGGAAAAGATGGATGTTTTCCTTTGCATTGTGGTCAAATGGTGGGGGAGAAACGCTTGCAGCGCTTCCGTCTCTGCATTTTTTTCAATGAGCTTTCAGAAATGGGCCGCATATGATCTGACTCCTCCACAGAATTATTTGAAATAATCTGTTCGTTTCCGCGCACCCCTGAACGTAAACGCAGGCACGACACAAAAAACCGATCAACCGTGTATCGAAGCCACAACGCATCAGAAACGGCAGACGAAAATATCGGCGGCTTTGCCGGAGAAACCGATCGCGGCGTCTACATCAACTGCACTTTTGCACAGGGACCCTTCATCGGAAAGGTGCTGGATGGCTATACGCTTGTGGATGACGGAAACGGCACGTTGACTGTAACCAAACAATAATGCAGATTGGCCCGGTCATCCTTCTTCGGAGGGATCGACGAAAAACGATTTGCATGAGCAAATACGAACACCCTATGACGGAAAAAGTTGTAGGGTGTTTTTATATACCACAAACACGCCGCCAAGATTCCCTTCCCCGATAGAGCAGCCGTCCTTCATGCGAAAAAGAAGGCATGCTATCCCTGCAGCGGGTGCCACAGCATTTGCAGCACAAAAAAATGTGTTTCCCCCATGCAAACGCTTGTTTTTCCTGGATTTTCCTTGACTTTTCCAATTGTTTTCGGTATAATATCTTCATAAAACACACAAAACATGTCATTTTGACGTGTTTTCGCTTTCTGAATGGAATTTCCTTTTCCTTTATTGCCGGAAAATGGGAACGATAGGGAGAATGTTTGCCATGCTGATCAGACTGACCGAAGAGGAAAAGGCCGATTACTGCGCCCGGCTGGCCCTGCATATGAAGCGGCTGCGGGCCATTACAGGCTTTACCCAGGACGATCTGGAGAGCCTTTGCGGCATCTCCAAGGAGCGCATTTCCCGCATCGAAAACGGCGCCTATCCCATGCGCTGGGCCCAGTTCATCTGTTTTATGATGATCTTCTGCCAGTATACCAGCACCAAGGAATATATGGTGGTCACCAAGCTGCTCACCCCCCGGCTGCTGCAATTTTTGCAAATGCGGGATAGTCAGGTGCCCCCCGATCTGGTCATTCCCATCAGCAAGGCCATCGTCAATGAATTCAACACCGATTTCCGCATTTCCAGCTCCCTGTCCCTGGAGCATCCCTTCCAGCAGAAATAAAGGAGGATGCCTGTGGAAAGCTATACCCGCCGTCTGCCGGTTTACCTTTTGCTGGATTGCTCCGCCTCCATGACGGGGGAGCCTATCGAGGCTGTCCGCCAGGGGGTGAAGGCGCTGGTTAACGAACTGAAAAGCGATCCCCAAGCGCTGGAAGCGGCCCATCTTTCCGTCATCACCTTTGACAGCCGCGCCCGGCAGGTTATCCCCCTGACGGAGCTTTCCCAATTCAAAATGCCCTCCCTGACGCCCGGGGGCGCCACTTCCCTGGGCGGGGCGCTGCAGATGCTGAGGAAGTGCGTGGAGGAAGAAACGCTCCCCGGCGGCCCGGGGCGGAAGGGGGACTGGCGGCCCCTGGTATTCATCCTCACCGACGGCGTCCCCACCGATGCCGATCTTTTCCTTGAGGAGGCCCGGCGCATTCCCGCCCTCCGTCTGGGCGCTCTGGTGGCCTGCGCCGCCGGGGCCGATGCGGATACCGGATATCTCCACAAGCTCACCGATCAGGTGCTGATGCTGAATACCCTTTCCGCCGGGGATCTGGCCCGCTTCTTTTCCTGGGTTTCCGGCGCCGTTGCCGCCCATTTTCCCGGGCATCCCGGGCGCTGATGCCCGGGCACACCCCGCAAGAGGAGGAGGATCATGGAAAAAATCGCCCACGCCATCCTTTCGGACGGCCGCCGGCTGCCCTATGTGATCCGGGATAATCCTCCCCGGGGCGGCATGAAGCACACCTATTTTTCCCCCGACAACACCTATGTGGTGCAGTTTTTCAATGATCCCGCCGTGGGCCGGGACCCAAACCTGCGCAAGCGGCTGGAGGCCATCATTGGCAAATACAACCCCACGCTTTCCGAAGCGGAAGGGGGAGCCCAGGGCAACACCCCTCAAATGGCCGCCTATTTCGCCCGGCAGTTCTGCTGGCCCACCGCCATCGTGGAGCAGCCCCAGCCCGGCATCGTGTGCCCCGCCTATCCGCAGAATTTTTTCTTCACCGATCGCTCCTCCCGGCCGGAATACGGGGAAATCAGCCTGGCGGGCAAGGATAAGCGCAGCAAATGGTTCACCGCCGCTCAATTGCGCCGCTACCTCAGCGATGAGGAGGTGGGGGATTTCAGGGCTATGCTGCGGCTCAGCCTTTCCCTGGCCCGGTCCATCCGCCGGATGCATCAGGCAGGCCTGGCCCATTCGGATCTGTCCCCCAATAACGTGCTGGTGGATCCCGCCACCGGCGCCTGTGTGATCATCGATATCGATTCATTGGTGGTGCCGGGGCTGTATCCGCCGGAGGTGCTGGGTACCGGGGGCTATATGGCCCCGGAAATCCTGGCAACGTCCCATCTGCCCTTCGGTGATCCGGGGCGGCAGCTGCCCTGCGTCACCACCGATCTGCACGCCCTGGGGGTGCTGCTCTATGAATATCTGCTGATGCGCCATCCTCTGGAGGGCCCCAGGCATTACGCCCCCGATCCCCGGCTGGATCATTTCCTGGCCATGGGGCCCAAGGCCCTCTTTATCGAACACCCTGCCGATCAGAGCAACCGGCCCAAAGATCTGCCCCTGACCATTCACGATCTGGGGCCCCACCTGGAAAAGCTGTTCATCCGGGTCTTTGTGGAAGGGCTTCACAATCCCGGGGAGCGGCCCGCCGCCATGGAATGGGAGCGGGCGCTGATCCGCACCCTGGATCTGCTCCACCCCTGCGAAAACCCCGATTGCGCCGCCGGGTGGTTCATCCTCCATGATTTTTCCCGCCCTGTGTGTCCCTTTTGCGGCCATGCCATCCCAAGGGATCATCTGCTCCGGCTGCACGCCATGCGTCCCATCCGGGGAAAGGCCGGGCAGTGGACGGAGGAAAGGGAAATCGTCTGCTATCCCAAAATGCCCCTTTTTCCCTGGCATGCCCGGGCCAATACCTTCCCGGATGAAAAGACGGAGGGTCATCTGCAATCCTACGTCTGCCGCCATCAGGGCAAATGGCTGATTGTTAATTACGACAGCCCCGGCATGCAGGCCCCAAACGGCGCCCCCGTTCCCAAGGGCCGGGCGCTGATCCTGAGGGAAAGCGCATCCTTCCGCCTCGTCGGCGGGGAAGATGGGCTGCTCCTCCGGGCGGAAATGGGATAACCGCCCCCAAAAAACCGTGTCTGTTCCGCATTGAAAAATGCGACAGAAGATAAACAGAAAGGAAAAGGTACCATGAAATTCAACGGTCTGACCAAGCAAGAGGTGGAAAAGAGCCGTCAGCAATACGGCGCCAACACCTTGACCCAGATCCCCCCGGATCCCCTTTGGAAGAAGCTGCTTAACGGCTTCAAGGACAAGATGATTATCATCCTGCTGGTGGCCCTGGTTATCCAGGTGGCCCTGTTCATCGCCGGTGAAGCGCACTGGTATGAACCCGTAGGTATCCTGGTAGCCATCATGATCGCCAACGGCGTGGCCGCCGTCAGCGAAAGCAAGCAGGAAGGCAAGGCCAGCGCCCTGAAGGCGGAAGAAGAAGCCAAGGAAATGGCCAAGGTCATCCGCGATGGCAAACTGGTGGAAATCCACGTCAGCGAAGTGGTCGTGGGCGATATCATCTTCCTCCAGGCCGGCGATAAAATCCCCGCCGACGGCGAGATGGTGGATGGTCTGGTAAAGGTAGACCAGGCCGCCCTCAACGGCGAAACCGAAGAGGCTGAAAAGCGTCCCTGCCAGCAGGGCGAAACCTATGACATCAAGGATCTTCTGAATAAGAACTACGCCTACCGGGGCACCGTGGTCTGCGGCGGCGAAGGCTATATGGAAGTCAAGGTTGTAGGCGATAAGACCCTCTTTGGCGAACTGGCCCTGGAAGTGCAGGAAAGCACCCGCAAGACCCCCCTGCAGGTGAAGCTGGGCAATCTGGCCGATCAGATCACCAAGTTCGGCTACACCGGCGCTATCTGCATCGTGGCCGGCATCATGCTCAAATCCATCTTCGGCGGCGCTGTCCCCGCTGATTTCGTAGAATGGATTAAGCTGATCATCACAGCCGTCACCGTGGCCGTCACCATCATCGTGTGCGCCGTGCCCGAAGGCCTGCCCATGCTCACCTCCATTCTGCTGTCCTTCCAGAGCCTGAAAATGGCCAAGGATAACGTGCTGGTGCGCAAGATCAACGGTCTGGAAACCGCCGGCAGCCTGTCCATCCTCTTCAGCGATAAGACCGGCACCATCACCGAAGGCCGCCTGTCCGTGGTGGAAATGGCCACCGGCAATGTGAAGACCTTCTCTGCCCTCAGTGAAATGCCCGCCTCCCTTTCCATGGATGTGATCACCGGCGTGGGCGTCAATAACTCCGCCATCGCCAGCAACGGCACCATCATCGGCGGCAACAGCACCGACCGCGCCTTGATGAGCTTCCTGGTGGACGCCAAGGTCACCGATAAGATGGCCAAGGAAGACGTGAAGAACTTCAACGCCTTCGACTCCAATAAGAAATACTCCTCCGTCACCCTGAACCGGGACGGCAAGGTGGTCACCTATATCAAGGGCGCCCCCGAAAAGATCATCGACAAGTGCACCCACTACATCGATGAACGGGGCAATGTAAAGGAACTGACCGAAAAGAATTATCTTTCTTCCTATATCGTTGGTCAGGCCGGCCGCTCTATGCGTCTGCTGGCTGTTGCCAAGGCCGATGGGGAAAAGGATGATGAAAACCTGACCCTGGTGTGCGTCATCTCCATCCGCGATAACGTGCGCAAGGAAGCCGCCGATGCCATCCGCGAAGTGCAGAATGCAGGCATCCAGGTGGTTATGGTAACCGGCGACCGCAAGGAAACCGCCGTTGCCATCGCCAAGGAAGCCGGCCTGCTCTCCACTCCCCAGGATGTGGCCCTCACCTCTCAGGAGATGGCCGAAAAGACCGACGAAGAACTGAAGGAAATCCTGCCCCATCTGCGGGTGGTTTCCCGCGCCCTGCCCTCTGATAAGAGCCGCCTGGTGCGCATCGCTCAGGAACTGAACCTGGTGGTCGGTATGACCGGCGACGGCGTCAACGACTCCCCCGCCCTGAAGAAGGCCGACGTAGGCTTTGCCATGGGCAGCGGCACCGAAGTGGCCAAGGAAGCCGGCGATATCACCATTCTGGATGATAACTTCATCTCCATCCGCAAGGCCATCCTCTACGGCCGCACCATGTTCAAGAGCATCCGCAAGTTCCTCATCTTCCAGCTTACCGTTAACGTGGCTGCCGTGCTGACCTGCTTCCTTGGGCCGCTGTTCGGCGCAAACGAAGTGCTCACCGTTATCCAGCTGCTGATGATCAATCTGGTTATGGATACCCTGGCTGCCATCGCCTTCGGCAGCGAGCCCGCCCTGGACGAATACATGAAAGATAAGCCCGTGCCCCGTTCCGCCAGCATCGTCAGCAAGGAAATGCTGGTGCAGATCCTGATGGGCGCCGCCTATATCACCCTTATCTGCCTGGGCATCCTGTTCATCCCCTTCCTGAAGAATCTCTTCGTGGCCCCCGACCCGAATTTGTCGGATGTTTATCATAAGTCCGCTGTATTCGCCACCTTCATGATGACCATCGCCTTCAACGGCTTCAATGCCCGCACCACCCACCTCAACCCCCTGAAGGATCTTTTCAAGAACAAGAGCTTCATCGTGGTTATGCTGGCCGTATTCCTGCTGCAGTTCGTTTTCGTCACCTTCGGCGGCGACGTGCTCAGCGTGACCAGCCTGTCTGTAGAAAGCTGGCTCATCTGCGCCGGGCTTTCCTTCCTGATCATCCCCATCGATATGATCCGCAAGGCCATCATGCACCGGGGCAAGTAAGGTATCCAGGGGCCTTCGGGCCCCTTCCAATCCACAACCAAATATAAGGAGGAAACAAAAATGGGCGTTAATCTTGCAAAGGGACAAAAAGTAGATCTGACCAAGGGCAATCCTGGGCTGAAGAAGCTGATGGTGGGCCTGGGCTGGGATACCAACCGCTATGACGGCGGCTATGATTTCGACCTGGACGCCGCGGCCTTCATGCTGGGCGCCAGCGGCAAAGTGAACCGGGACGAAGACTTCATCTTCTACGGCAATCTGGAGCATGCCTCCGGCGCCGTGAAGCACATGGGCGATAACCTGACCGGCGACGGCGACGGCGACGACGAACAGGTGCTGGTGGATCTGTCCATCATCCCCGCCAATGTGGACAAGGTGGCCTTCACCGTGACCATTTACGATGCCGAAGTGCGTCACCAGAATTTCGGCATGGTCAGCAATGCCTTCATCCGCGTGGTGGATGAAACCACCGGCGCCGAACTGATCCGCTATGACCTGGGCGAAGATTTCTCCATCGAAACCGCCGTGGTGGTTGGCGAACTGTATCGCTACAACGGCGAATGGAAGTTCAACGCTATCGGCAGCGGCTTCCAGGGCGGCCTGTATGCGCTGTGCAAGAATTACGGCGTGAACGTGTAATTTTCCCTTGAATCTGCAGGAAAAGAGGTTAAATATTATGTCTGTTAATCTGCAAAAAGGTCAGAAGGTTGAACTGCGCAAAGAAAACGGCTCCACCCTGCGTACCGTGCGGGTAGGCCTGGGCTGGGACGAAGTGCAGCAGAAGCGGGGCTTCTTTGCCCCCAAGCCTCAGGATATCGACTGCGACGCCTCCGCTTTCATCTGCACCAGCGGCAGGCTGATCGACGTATCCGACGTGGTATACTTCGGCAATCTCAAGCACAAAACCGGCTGCGTGCGCCATATGGGCGATAACCTGACCGGCGCCGGCGACGGCGATGACGAACAGATCGTGGTGGATCTGCAGTCCCTGCCCGCCCAGTATGACAAGATTGTGTTCGTTGTGAACATCTATCAGGCCATGCAGCGCCGCCAGCATTTCGGCCTCATCCGCAATGCTTTCATCCGCATCTGCGACGCCGATACCAACCAGGAACTGTGCAAATATAATCTCTCCGAAAATTATGACGGCATGACCGCCATGGTGTTCGGCGAAATGTACCGCTACAATGGCGCCTGGAAGTTCAACGCCATCGGTCAGGCCACCTCTGATAACAGCGTGGGCGATCTGGCCAAGCGGTTTGTCTGATTCATTCTTTTCTCTGCCTGCCCGGGGGATGTATCGCCCGGGCAGGCGATATGCTGATCCGGCCCCTTTTTCATGGAAAAAAGGGGCGGGATCAGCATCATTGCATCATCAACCAAAGAGAGCGTGGAAAGCATATGACCGCCCTGCAGCAATTACTGGATGAGTCCCGGGGCACATTGGCCCTCACCCCCGGGGAATATGAAGGCCCCCTTGTGATCCGCCGCCCTTGTACCCTGGACGGAAACAATTCCACCCTGTGGGCCCATCGGGGACCGGTGCTGATTGTGGAATGTCCGGGGGTTGCAATCCGCAATCTGCGGGTGGAAAATCTATCGGATGATCCCGCCGCCGTTTCCATCCAGGCCCGGCCGGATACCGCCTTTTCCGGGGTGGAGGCCCGGGGCCTGGTAAAGGGCGTGCCCGGAGAAGGGGATAATTGGACGCCCCCCGCTCTCATAGAACTGGGGGATTTTGCCCCCGATTCGGAAAACAGCTTCACCTGCACCCTGCACATTCCCGGCCGGGCGGCCCTTCACTGCGCCCTGGAGGGGATTGAAATCACCCCCCGGGATCTGCAGCCGGGCAGCAATGTGCTGAAAATCACGGTGCAGCCCCTGCGGAACAACACCATTTTCTACGGGGAAATGATTCTGGAATGCCGGCTTTCCCGGCGCATCTGCCTGTCCGGCCGTGCCCGTACCGGGGCGCCATTGCGCCGCAATCATCCCCTTTCCCTGCCCGGCGCCGTCCCCTGGCAGATGCAGCGCCCTCCGGAAATTTTTGCCCCCATGGAGGGGCAAAAGGCAGGGCAAACGGTGCAGCAGGGCCAGCGCCTGCCCCTGAATTTTGCTCAATCCTCCCTGCGTGTGCTCTATGCCCATGCCCGCTCCCTGCAGCCCATGAATGTGGACGCCTATTGCTTCCTGCTGAAGGGGGACGGAAAAGTATCCGGGGATGAAGATTTGATTTTCTTTGGCAATTCCCGGTCCCGAGATGGAGCCGTGGCTGTCAGTGAGGCAGAAAATACCCCCCTGATCAGCGTGGATTATACCCGTCTGCCCGATTGGGTGCAGCGGGCCGCCCTGTGTTTTTCCGTATACGGGGACGATCCAAAACAAAACTTCTCCCAGGCGGTGCAGCCGGTGATGCACGTCTTTTCCGGGGATGAGGAGGTTTTCCGCTTTCCCCTTTCCTCCCTGGCCACCGTCAAAACCGTGGTGGCGGCGGAAATTTACCGCTACAAGGGGGAATGGAAGATCAGCTTTGTGGGTTCCGGTTATCAGAGCGGGTTGAGGAAGCTGTGCGAAAGCTACGGCGTACATGTATTATAACGAATTAAAGGAGATCATTTTCCTATGCAATCCAAGGATGAATTGGCCCTGCGCATCGGCGGGCTGCTATATACCCCCGCCCTTAATACCGGCATTGTCGAAAAGCTGGAAACTGGGGCCATTCCCTGCCTCACCGCCCTTTCCCTGTGCCTGGAGGATTCCATTCAGGATGAGGCGCTTCCCCAGGCGGAACAGGCCCTGAAGCAAACGCTGCATACCCTCCGGCAGCGTCATCCTCTGGGGGAGGGGCTGCCCCTGCTGTTCGTCCGGGTGCGCACGCCCCAGCATCTGGAAAAGGTGCATCGGCTGCTGGAAGAGGATAGCGATCTGCTCACCGGCTATATTTTGCCCAAGTTTGATCTGTCCAATTGCCAGCGGTATGTTTCCCTGATCCGCGCGTTCAATGCCGGACGTGAAAAAACCATCCACATCATGCCCATCCTGGAAAGCAAAATGATCGCCGACGTGGAAAAGCGCATTCCCATGCTGCTGTCCATCAAGGAAACACTGGACGGGGTGAGGGATTATGTGCTGAATGTGCGAGTGGGGGGCAATGATTTTTCCAATCTTTACGGCCTGCGCCGCTCCATCCGTCAGAATATTTATCAGGTGGGGGTCATCCGGGATATTCTGATGGATATCCTCAATGTTTTCGCTGCCGATTACACGGTATCCGGCCCTGTGTGGGAATATTTCGGCGCCGATCCGGAGGGTGAATGGGCCCGCGGCCTGAAAAATGAGCTGGAGCTGGATCTGCTCAACGGCTTTACCGGCAAAACCGCCATTCATCCCAGCCAACTGCCCATCATTTATAACGGCATGAAGGTGCGCCGGGCCGATTATCAGGACGCCATGAATATCCTGGGCTGGCAGGCCGGGGGATTGGGCGTGGCAAAAAGCGCCGACGGCTCCCGGATGAATGAAGTGAAATGCCACGGAAAATGGGCCCGTAAAATCCTGCTGCTTGGGGATATCTACGGCTTCCAGGAGGAATAAACAATGCGCATCTGGTTCAATCATTGGTTCAGCACCGCCTATCATCTGATCAATATGATGAAGGCCGCCTGCCCCGATGAGCTCACCTTCATCGGCAGCAGCTATAATATGTACGCCATTTACCGCCAGGCCTGCGATGAATTCTTCGCCGAACCGGAAAAAATCGGTGAAGCGGAATACGTCAATTTTTGCCTGGATTTTTGCAAAGCGCATCAGATCGATCTATTCGTTCCCCGGCGCAATCTGACCGCCCTCACCCGTGCCCGGGATCGTTTTTCCGCCGCGGGGGTGCGGCTTTTTGCCGACGGCAGCCAGGAAATGCTGGAAATCCTGGACGATAAAAAGGCTACCTATGATTTTTTCCGTCCGCTGATCCCGGAATATGTGCCTCAAATCCGCATCGTTCATTCCCTGGCGGAATTTGACGCGGCGTATAACGAGCTAAAGGATCAGTGCACCCGGGTGTGCTATAAGCTGACGGTGGACGAAGGCGCCCGCAGTTTCCGGGTCATTGACGACAGGATCGAATCCCTCCGGGGCGTCATGGAAAAGCCCGGAACGAAAATTACCCTGGAGGCCGCCCGAACGGTGCTCGCCCAATACGATTTTTCCATTCCCATGATGCTGATGCCTTATCTCAGCGGGGTGGAGGTGAGCGTGGACTGCGTACAGACAAAAAAAGGCCCCATGATCATTCCCCGATACAAAACCTCCAAACGCTATTCCGAAATCATTTTTGACGAAGAAATGATGGCCCTGTGTGAAAAAATCATGGGCATTCTGAATATCAAAACGCCCATGAATATCCAATTCAAGATGGAAAAGGATCAATTTTTCCTGCTGGAAATCAATCCCCGGATGTCCGGGGGCATGCAGCTTTCCTGCCTGGCCGCGGGATTGAATCTGCCCGGCGCCGCCATCCGGGAATGGCTGGGCGGGGAAATGGACTGGCATTATCCGGAACGGAAAAAGCGCAAAGTGGCCCATATCGAAACCCCCATCTGCCTGGATTGAGAAGAAAGGAATACTACATGCCTGTATACACCCCTGAAAATACCCTGCGGCTGGCCAAACGGTATCATAATCCCAAACGATCCTATCTTCTGGTCAATCCCCTGCAGGGAAAGCATATGCCCGTCAGCCCCTCCGCCGCTCTGGCCATGATGGACGCCCTTGGTGATAAAATCGCCGCTCAATACCCGCATGCCCGGCTGGTGATCGGCTTTGCGGAGACCGCTACCGCCATCGGCGCCCGGGTGGCCCGGGCCCTGGGCCCCAACTGCATCTATATCCATACCACCCGCGAAAACGCAATGATCGGCAAACTGAAGCTGAAATTTCAGGAAGAGCATAGCCATGCGGTGGATCAAATGCTCTCCGCCGATCATCTCAATCAGTGGATCGCCCATACTCCTCAAGTAATTTTTGTGGATGATGAGCTTTCCACCGGCAAAACCCTGGTGAATATGATCGCCCAAATTCAGGATCAGTTTCCCATCATGAAAAAGCGGACGGCAGTGGCCGCCTCCATCATCAATCGGCTTTCCCCGGAAAATGAGGAAATGCTGGCTGCAAACGGGGTGGAAAGCCTGTGCCTGGTGAAGCTGCCCCAGGAGGATTATGCGGAAGCAGTGGCCGCCTTTGAGGTGAACGCTGCTGTTCCCGCCATGGAAAACGGCCGTCAGGCCCTTTTTATGCCCGTCAAAACGCCCCTTTTCAACAGCCGGATGGGGTGTGACGTGATGGATCAGCTTCAATGCCTCCATCAGCTCCACCGGAAATGGGTATTTGAGCTTGAACCCATCCTGATGAACATCCGCAGTTTGCTGATCCTGGGAACAGAAGAATATATGCTTCCCGCCCTATCCCTGGGCGCGGCAATCGAATGGACCTATCCTCATCTATCCGTTTTCTGCCATGCCACCACCCGCAGCCCCATTGGCATCCTGGATAAAGAAAACTATCCCATCCGCAGCGGCTATAAACTGTGCAGCCTGTATGAGGAGGGCCGGGATACCTATATCTATAATCTTCGCCCCTATGATCTGGTGATCGTGCTCACCGATGCGGAAACCCCCACGGAAAAGGGCGCTTCCCAGCTGCTTTCCGTCCTGGAGGATGCGGGCTGCCATCAGGTTATTCTGCTGACGGGAGGAAGACCATGAAATTCGGCACCTATCGGCCGGGAGATGTGAACATCCTGCTCAAGGATATTACCGGCCTTGTGACCCCCACCTCTACCAAAGAGCGGGAGGCCATTATCCAGGGCGGCGGCCATTATTCTGAAATGCTGCCCATTGAATATGTGCCCTCCTCCGCGTATATGACCGCCTTTGAACAGGCCCTTTCCCTCTATTCCCCCGTCACAGCGGCGGCAGTTGCCTGCGTTGCCCGGCAGATCCATGAGGAAAAGAAGGGGGAGACGGTGCTGGTTTCCCTGGCCCGGGCGGGCACCCCCATCGGCGTGATGATCAAGCACTATATTGAAAAAACCTGGCATGTGCCGGTGTATCATTATACCGTTTCCATCATCCGGGGCAGAGGCATCGATAAAAATGCCATGGATTATATCCTTTCCCGCCACAAGCCGGAAAACATTCAGTTTGTGGACGGTTGGATTGGAAAAGGCGCCATCCAGCGGGAACTGGACGCCGCCATGGCGGATTATCCCAATGTTTCCCCCGGCCTGGCGGTGCTTTCCGATCCTGCAGGTGAGGCGGAAAAAACCGGCTCCACCGACGATTTTCTCATCGCCTCTTCTTGCCTGAACGCTACGGTATCCGGCCTGCTCAGCCGCACATTTTTGCGGGGCGATATCATCGGCCCCCGTGATTTTCACGGCGCCGCCTTTTATGGGGAATTGGAAAAGGAAGATGTCACCTACCGGTTTATTGACGGTGTAGAAGCATATTTTCCCGCCGTTCCTCCCATGGATACCCCCCGGGCAGAAAAAGGCGCAGGCCTTCGTGAAACCCGGGAAATCGCCGATCACTACGGCATTTCCGATATCAATCTGGTCAAGCCCGGCATTGGCGAGGCCACCCGGGTTCTTCTCCGCCGGATGCCCTGGAAAATCCTTGTTCATTCCCTTTCCGATGAAGAGCACCTTGGCCATCTTTATCAGTTGGCCCGGGAGAAAGGAATTGCGCTGGAAATTTACCCGCTGCGCCATTACCGGGCCTGCGGGCTGATCCGGCAGCTGGCAGATACTTGATGAAAATACTGGTTGCCTGTGATCTGGACAACACCCTGCTTCATTCCAAGCGCCGGCGGCAGGAAGGGGATGTATGCACGGAATACATCCATGAAAAAGAGCAGGGATACATGACAAAAAAGGCCTTGGAGATGCTGCCCCAGGTGATTCATCATACAATTTTTGTCCCCGTCACCACGCGTTCCATCGCCCAATATAGGCGCATTCTCTGGCCGGACGCCGCATACCCCCGCTATGCCGCCGTCACCAACGGCGCTATTCTGCTCGACGGGGCGGAAACAAATGCAGAATGGCTTGCCCAATCGGAGGATTTTGCCGCCCCTTATCAAGAAGAAATGAAACGTCTGCAGGAAGAATTGATCGCTCGGGGCGGCTACGATCGGTGCAAGATCATCGATGAAATGTATCTCTATGCCCACTATCCGGATGAAAAAATCGCCTGGGATCTGGGCAAGGAATATGAAGAAAAAACGTCTCTACAGGTGAGCGTCGGCGGTCGGAAGGTATATTTTCTGCCACCCGCCTTCCAGAAGGGCGGCGCGCTGCAGCGATTGGCGGATCGCTTCCAGCCTGATTATATCATCGCTGCCGGGGATAGCCGTATCGACGTGCCCATGCTGAAAATGGCGGACGCCGCTCTGGTGCCCACCCAATCCATGGAAGCGCATGTGCAGTCCTCCCATTGCCTGCGCTGCCCGGAGGGAACGCACTTTTCCGAATTTGTGCTGAAGGAAATTCTCCATCGTCTGTAATATTTCCCCATGGAAATTTGGAAATTTCCGCAGTTTTGGGGCGTATATTGGATGGGGATAAATCGAATTTTTTTGTGGATAACTTTGGCATAGTTTTTTTCTGCAACGCATAGAATCCAGTATCTGCAAGGGATTTTTTATCCCCAGGCCGGGGATTGCGCCTTTGTGGATTGTGTGGAAAACCCGAATTTTCTCCATTCCAAAATGGAAATCGGCGCATATTCGCTTGCAATTTTCATGAAAGTATGAGAAAATATGGGGGGCGGAACTGCAGATCCATGGCACACCTCCCCGATCCAAAGGCATTGTGCCCTTTATCCCCCTTTTATTCTTGCTTCTTCCCTGCTTTTCCACAAAAGGAAGGGCCAAAAAAGCAAGGAAAATCAAGGATTTTGGCACTTATCCACTTATCCACAGGCTCTACTATAACTACTAAATATATATATACTATTACTACCATCAGGAAAGGGCCCTGCGCCCTTTTGCAAAGGGGTTTTGGATATGCATTTTCGGATTCAGACGGATGAAATCAACTACGGCCTCGGTATGGTGACCCGGGCCATCGCGCCCCGGCCGGTAAAGCCCGCCTACGACGGCGTGCTGATCGAAACCACCGATGACGCCTTGGTGCTCACCTGCACTGACGGTGAAATTTCTATCAAGGCCAAGGTCAGCGCTTTGGTGGAGGAGGATGGCTGCGCCCTGCTGCCTGCCAAGCTCTTTGCCGAAATGATGCGCAAGCAGCCCACCGGTGAAGTGGACGTGCGTATTGATGAAAGAATGCGCGCCATCATCCGCAGTCATGGCAGTAACACCTCCATGGCTTGCATGCCTGCTGAGGATTTCCCCGATATCCGGGATGTGACCGGCGAAAATCATGTGATCCTGCCCTGCAATCGCTTCCGTACTGCTGTGGGCCGGGTGCTGTTTGCAGTGTCCAATGATGAAAGCCGAAAGATCCTCACCGGTATCCTGATGGAAGTGTATCCCAATGAAACCCGTCTGGTGGGCCTGGACGGCTTCCGTCTGGCGCTGCAGCGGATTGAAAAGGAAAATCAGCTGCCTCAGGGCAATACCAAGGGCCATATCCATGCGGTGGTCCCCGGCCGGATTCTGGGAGAAGTGAGCAAGATGCTGCCCGATACAGAGGATGACGTGCAGATCATTTTCAATTCCTCCCACATCATGTATTCCTTCGGCGGGGTGAGGGTGTATGCCACCCTGCTTACCGGCGAATTCATCGATTATCAGAAGATCCTGCCTGCCACCTGGGTTACCGAGGCGCTGGTGGGCCGCTCCCTCTTTTCCAATGCTATCGATCGCTGCAGCCTGATGGCAAGGGAAGGAAAGAATAATCTGATCTACCTGAAGCTGCTTTCCGAAAATAAAATGGAAATGACCGCTAACGCTGAGCGCGGCGACGTCCATGAGGAAATGGATATCGGCTTTGAGGGCAATGAACTGTCCATCGCCTTTAACTCCCGCTACCTCACCGATATTATCCATAATATCGACGGCGAAAAAATCTGCATGTGCTTTAACAGCAGCGTCTCTCCCTGCATGATCAAGCCCCTGGAAGGCAACGAATATACCTTCCTGGTGCTGCCCGTGCGTATCTTCAACAAGTGATATGAAAAAGGCCTCTGCTCAGCAGGGGCCTTTACTTTTCCGATGAGATACGAGGCAGGGGCTTCCGCAGCCCCTGTACCCCGCACCAGAGGATTTCATCCTCTGGACTCCCCTTTGCGAAAGGGGAGACGAAAAAAATGAAACGCTTTTCCGCATGAAGCATGGAGAAACGATCTGTGCAGCCGCGGGCAAAGCGAAAACGAAGAAAACGCCGTGAGAGAAAGCAAGCTTTCTCCTCCGGCGTTTTCTCGTTTTCCCGGATGCAAAGCATCCGGTTGGGCGGCAAATTGCCGCCCGGCCCACGGCAGAACATCATAACGTTCTCTACCATTCACACGCACACAAGATGATAAGAACAAGCCCAAGCCAAATCGTGAAGCTGGGTCCAGGGGCAATGCCCCTGGTGGGGGGCTCGGGGGCGCAGAGCCCCCGCAATTTCTCGGTTAAGCGCAGAGCCCCCGCACGTTCCTCTCGTTCCACACGCACACAAGCTGATTGAAACAAGTCCAAGATAAATCGTGAAGTGGGGGTGCAGGGGAATCATTCCCCTGCCCGCCGGAGGCCGTCCTCCCGTCACTCCCGGAGGCGGCAGGCGAACATATCGCCGGTGGCGCGAAGCAGCCGGAGCAGGGAGGGAAGCAATTCCCGATCGAAATGATTGAACGCGATTTCGAAGCTGAGGGGGTAGGGATAGCCAATTTCCCGGAGCCCCTGGAGGAAGCGGTTCCAATCCAGCACGCCCATATAAGGGGGCAGATGCTGATCGGCCTGGCCGTTGTTATCATGAATGTGCAGCGCCTGCAGGCGATCGCCCAGATCCAGGATGGCCTGCTTCACATCCCGGCCCAGCACCAGCAAATGCCCGGTATCCAGGCAGAAGCCGAAGCATTTTTCGCCGGCTTTTTCATTGAGCGCATCCACCAGCCGGCAAGTCTCCTCCATTTCAGAGCACACGCCGGAATAGATCTTACCCCGGAAGGCCAGGAACATATTTTCTAGGCAGATCATCACATGATGCTTCTTGGCGGCGGGGATCAGGGCGGCATAGCGATTGAAATTCACCTCAAAATCCTCTTCCGGGGCGAGGGAATGCTCATAGCCATTATAGAAAGGATGGATGATCAGCTTGGAACAGCCAATGGCGCCGCAGCCGGCCACGGATTTTTCCAGCATGGAGAAGAGATAATCATTATACGCCCCGCAGCGGTGGAAATATCCGGGGAAGGCGCAGTGGGCCTGATAGATGGTCAGGCCGTATTTTTCGGCGGTTTCCTTCCAGGGCAGAAAATGCTTGATGCATTCTTCCTCGGGCAGATCAAAGATGGGATTGGTGCGGCGATTCATGATATCGTCATGGGCGAAAAGGATATCCAGATTGGCGTCCATTCCCTGAAAGCCTGCCTCTTTGATCAGCCGGCAGGCCTCATCCAGTCCCAGGGCTTTCTGCAGGGAAAAGGTATTCACTCCGGTTATTCTCATCGATTCACCCCATTTTCAATGCGGCGGGCGAACATCCGGGCGGTATCCGCCTCCAATTTCAGTACCTGGGGCCCCAATTCCCGGTCAAAGGTAACCATGGTATTGAAGGTTTCCAGGCTCAGAGGCTTGTTATAGCCGATTTCGTGCAGCGCTTCCAGCATCCGGTTCCAATCCAGAATGCCCATGTAGGGGCAAAGATGCTGATCGGAAATGCCGTTGTTGTCATGCACATGCAGCGCCTCGATCCGATCCCCCAGCTGGCGGATGGCCTTGCCGATATCCAAGCCCAGCAGCAGCAGGTGCCCCGTGTCCAGACAGAAGCCGAACCGCCGCTCCCCGGCGATTTCATTCAGTGTGTCGATGTAGCGGCAGGCTTCCCCGATATCGGAGCAAATGGCGGAATAAATCTTTCCCCGATAACCGGTGAACATATTTTCCAGGCAGATGATCACATCATTTTCCCGGGCCACGTCAATGAGCGCGGAATATTTTTCGATGTTCATATCCCATTCGGTTTGCTTATCCATCTGCCGGTCATAGGGGAAGAAGAAGGGATGGATGATCAGCCGGCCGCAGCCGATATACCGGCAGCCCTGGATCATGCGCTTAAGCATCTTCATCAGAAATTCGTTGTATTCCCCGCCATCGGGAATAACGCAGGGAAAGGGGGCGTGCGCCTGATAATTTTGAACGCCGTATTTTTCTGCTGCATCCTTCCAGGGCTGAAAATACTGCAGAAAATCCCCGGCGGTGACAAATTGCGCCGCTTCTTTCCGGAGAATGGCGCCATAGGATAAGAGATGATCGATATTGGCGTCTACGCCGTCAAAGCCGGCAGCTTTGATCATTCGATATCCTTCGTCGATTCCGTACACGTCGGTAATGCCGCCGGTTTGTACACTGATTGGAATCATATAATTCGCCTCCCGTATTTGTTTTTTGTCATCGTTATGGTATCACTTTCCCGGGGCGTTTGTCAACTTTTGATATTATCCGGTTTTTGATGAAAATCGTCCTAAAGATGCGCGGCGGTGAAGGAATTCTATTGAAAATCCAGAAATACTATTCTATAATGACACTTGAACGCAAATGTGTGCAAAAAGGAGCGAAAAAAAATGAAAGCAATTGTGAACGGACGCATTTTGCTGCCCGATACGGAAATTCAGGGCAAGGCCCTGTTGTTTGGAAAAAAGATCATCGGTATTGTGGATGAGGCCGCCGCCCGGGAACAGGCGGATGAGATCATCGACGCTCAGGGACTGTATGTGGCCCCCGGCCTGGTGGATACCCACATCCACGGCTATCAGGGCGCCGACGTATCCGACGGCGATCCGGAAGGCGTACGGAGGATGGCCAAGGGCCTGCTGGAAAACGGCGTCACATCCTTCCTGCCAACCACCCTCACCGTGGAATGGGGCATGTTGGAAAAAATCTGTGATCAGCTGCGCACCCTCCGGAAAGAAAGCCGGGTGGATGATTTCATTGGTGCGGAAATCCTGGGCATGCATATGGAAGGGCCTTTCATCAATCCTTCCAAGAAGGGCGCACAGAATGAAAACTATATCCTGAAGCCCGACGCAGAAAAAGTATTGCCCCTTGCCGATATCATCCGGGTGATTACCTGCGCCCCGGAAATGGAAGGCGGCGACGAATTTGTATCCACCCTGAAGCAAAATACGGATATTTGCATTTCCATCGGCCATACCGGCGCCAATTATGATCAGGCCTGCGCCGCTTTCCATTTGGGCTGCACCCGCTGCACCCACACCTTCAACGCCATGACGGCGCTGATGCACCGGGATCCCGGCGTGGTGGGCGCTGCGCTGACCAATGACAATGTGTATTGCGAATTGATCCCCGATACCTTCCATGTGAACAAGGCCCTCTTCCCCCTGATGCATCGCATGAAGGGCGATCATCTGGTGCTGATTACCGACGCCCTGCGTTCCGCCGGCATGCCCGATGGGGAATACGAAAACGGCGGTCAGGTGTTTGTGCTGAAGGGTATCGAATGCCGGCTGCTGGACGGCACCATTGCGGGCAGCGTGCTGCGCTTCAATCATGGGGTGCGGAATCTGCGGGATCATGCCCATATTCCCATGCACCTGGCGGTGAATGCCGCCTCCCTCAATGCCGCCGCTTCTGCCGGCGTGGATCGGTTCAAGGGATCCCTCACCCCCGGTAAGGACGCCGATATCATCCTGATGGATGACGCTTGTGAAGTGCACAAGACGATCGTAAGAGGCGTGTGCAAGTACGAGAAATAAGGATATGGCGGAAGGTGTGTTCTTTTTGAAAAAAGAATATGCCACCCTTCCCCATCCTAAAAAAATACTTCTGGATAATACTGATCGCCGTACGATCAACGGGTTTCCCAGTGATGATGAGAAAAAAGCCGGGCATCAGCAGCGGCGAAGTGTGAACCCACCCTTATGGTTGGGCCATGCGATGAAAGACACAAACCCCTGGTGGGTTTGTGAAGCGATATCACACAAAAAATACAAGCAGCGAAGCCTGCGCTAGCCGTCAGGCGCAGGGCATGCAATGAAGCAACAGGAGGATTTTGTCATGATTCCCACCATCCTTCCCCCTCTGGATCCTGCTTTCCAGCCCTTGGAGGCCGTCACCCGTGCCTATGAAAAGGATGTGGCTGCATCCGGCAGGGGCGTGCCCTTTGCGGTGTGCATTGTGCGCAATCAGGGGTATTGTGATTTTTACGCCATGGATATTTTTCCGGATGGGGAGGATGAACGCACGGTTCCCCTGATGGACAGGCTGGTGAAATTCATGCTCTGGTCCCGGGGCGGATATCAGATCATCGTCAGCGGCAGCCGTGCCGTATACGATCATCTGAAGGACGTCTATCGGGAGGGGGGCGCCCGCTTCTTTGACGCCGATTTCATGGCCCGGGTATATGAAAAGCCTTTCGAAGTGATCTGGAAGGACAGTGTGGAGGACGTAAAGGTATCCCGTTCCTCCGCAAGCAATGTGGGCCGGCATCTGAAGGGCTGCCGCATCGGCTTTGATGCCGGCGGCAGCGATCGGAAAGTATCCGCCGTTATCGACGGCGAGGCCGTCTATTCTGAAGAGGTGGTCTGGTTCCCGAAGGTGACGGCCGATCCCCAGTATCATTATGACGGCATTCTCACCGCTATGAAGACCGCTGCCAGTCATATGCCCCGGGTGGACGCCATCGGCGTTTCCTCCGCCGGCGTGTACATCGACAATAAAATCATGGTGGCTTCCCTGTTCCTGAAGGTATCGAGGGAAGATTTTGATCAGAGGGTCAAAAGCATGTATATCGACGTGGCCCGGGAAATTGGGGCGCCCCTGGAGGTGGCCAATGACGGCGACGTTACCGCTTTGGCCGGGGCTATGGAGCTGGGCATGGGCAACGTATTGGGCATTGCCATGGGCACCAGCGAGGCCGCAGGCTATGTGGACAAGGATATGAATATTACAGGCTGGCTGAATGAAAACGCCTTTGCCCCTGTGGATTTCAGCCCCGAGGCCATGGAGGATGAATGGAGCGGCGATATCGGCTGCGGCGTGAAGTATTTCTCTCAGGACGCCGTGATCAAGCTGGCCCCCGCCGCCGGCATTCATCTGGATGAAAGCCTCTCTCCCGCCGAAAAGCTGAAGGTGGTGCAAAAGGAAATGATGGACGGCCATCCCGGGGCCGCCAAGATTTATGAATCCATCGGCGTATATTTCGGCCACACCATCGCCTGGTATGCCCGCTTCTATGATATTGATCATGTACTGATCATGGGCCGGGTGACCAGCGGCCAGGGCGGCGCCTTGCTGCTGAATAAAGCCCAGGAGGTGCTGGATAAGGAATATCCTGCCCTGGCCGGGAAGATCCAGCTGCATATTCCTGATGAAAATTCCCGCCGGGTGGGCCAGAGCGTGGCCGCCGCCAGCCTGCCGGATATCGGCTGACAAACGTTTTATCAGCGCCGCCGAAAAAGGGGCGCTGATTTTTTTTGTGCGCATTTTTCCGGCATGCCCGGATCATTTTTTGCATAAACATATGCCCGAGAGGAAAACCCGTGCCCCGCATGGGATAAAGGCAAGGAGTGTGCAAAGAATGAAGGAAAAATGGAAGCTGAATATCAAGCGGGTGGATGTGGAAAGAATGCTGATCCTGTGCGCATCGGCGCTGGTAGTGGCCTTGGCGCTGCATCAGGATCAGATGGCCTCCACCCAGTATGAAGAGCCCCTGGGCAATATTCCAGTGCTATCGGATACCACCGTTCTATCCCCGGCGGAGACACAGGCGGCGGTGGTGTATTATCAGGATGGGGAGGGCTATCTGGTACCCGTCACCCGCCAGATTGCAAAGACAGAGGGCGTGGCCAAGGCCGCATTGAGCCAATTGGTGGCTTCCTCCGCCAATGATCTTTCCGCCGCCAGGATGGGCCTGAAAACCACTCTGCCCGAAGGCACCCGGATCGATCTGGATATTGCGGGGGGAAAGGCCCGGGTGGATCTGTCCAAAGAGGCGCTTTCCTGCCTGAGCGCTGAGGAAGAAACGCTGATGGTGCAATCGGTGGTTCATACGCTATGCGAGTTTGATTCGGTAGAGGAGGTATCCTTCCTTTTTGACGGGCAAAAACGATCAAAGCTCACCTACGGAACCGACGTGAGCGGCAATTTTACAGATGAAGTGATCAATCTGGAAAGCGGAGATGCGGTGGAAACCATGGCGGGGGCGGGGACCAATCGGGTGCAGCTTTATTTTCCCTCCTCCACCGGACGGATGCTGGTGCCCGTCACCCGTACCGTATTTTCCACGGCGGATGTGACCACCGCCATCCTGGAGCTGGCCAAGGGCCCCCGGCCGGACAGCGGCCTTTCTGCACCCCTGCCCAAGGATTGCGGCCTGATCGGCGTGAAAATGAAAAATGGGGTGGTCACCATCAACTTTACCAAGGAATTTATGGCGGCGGCAGAAGGAGAAAATGGCATGCAGACCTTGCGGGCAGTCATCTTTACCGCCTCCCAGTTTCCCGGGGTGAAGCAGGTGAAAATTGCCGTGGAGGGCAAGGAATATCAGCCCCCTGCCCAGACCCAAACCACTTTCATCAATCAGGATTCGGATATCATCACTTATTATCCGGGGGTCATCGAGATCGATTGAAGGGGACAGTGGGCAAAAGAAAAAACAGGCTTTTCATTTCCCTTTGCGGGCTGAAAAGCCTGTTTTTTCATTATCGCTTATCCCAGCAGCACGTCGAAGGCCAGCATCAGGCAAAAGCCTGCCAGCAGCGCATAGGTGGCGCCCCGCTGGCTGCCGTGGGCGTGGGTTTCGGGGATCATTTCGTCGCTGATTACATAGAGCATGGTGCCCCCGGCAAAGGCCAGGGCAAAGGGCAAAATAGCGGCGGATACGCTGACCGCCAGGCTGCCCAACAGCGTGCCCACCACTTCCACAAAACCGGTGAGTACGCCGATGAGCAGGGTGCGTCCTTTGGTCATGCCAACCGCCAGCATAGGTGCGACGATCACCATGCTTTCGGGAATATTCTGCAGGGCGATACCGCCGGCAATGGTGAGGGCCTTTCCGGGATCATCAAGGCCCAGGCTGACGCCGGCAGCCAAGCCTTCCGGCAGATTATGAATGGCGATGGCAATGACGAAGAGCAGCACTTTATTCAGCTGCTGCTGCTTTTCGGCGTGGATTTCCTGTTCCGTTCCCGCCAGGGAATGCAGATGGGGGGCCAGCTTGTCAAACAGATTGACGCACAACGCCCCGGTAAATACACCGGCCACCGTAACCAGCAGGGCAATGGGGCTTTCATTTTCCAGAGAGGGCAGGATCAATCCTACCACCGCCGCTGCCAGCATTACCCCGGCGGCAAAGGAAAGCACAATATCGCTGAAGCGATGGCTG
>SVGR01000157.1 GCA_015056265.1 Clostridiales bacterium | reverse complement strand
GCAGGGCACCGCCAACATGGAATTGCACCTGGATCGCCAGAATGGGGAAAAGCGGCTGCTGCCCATGGTGAAGCTGGCTTCCATGCGCACCCGGCATGATGAACTGATGCTGCAGCCTGAGGAAAAGGAAACGGCCGCGGCGCTGCGTTCTCTGGCTGCCCAGGATGAAAAGGAGGCCCTGGAAAAGGCCCTGGCCTGGATTACCCAGGATGCCGGTGCTGAACAGCCTGCCGACGGGGCAGAGGCATAAAACGGCAGTGAATAGAGAATTTGAGGGCGCCGAGATGCAATCGGCGCCCTTTTCAAAGGAGAAAGAGGGAAATGCAGCGGTATTCCATTGTTTTTCTGGATATGGATCAAACTCTTTTTGATTTTCATGCGGCGGAGCATCTGGCCCTGCAGCAGGTGCTGCAGCGGTTCAATATCGATGTAACGGATGAAAACGAGCGGTTGTATAAGGCGTCCAATCAGGCCATGTGGCGGCAGTTTGATCAGGGCTTGATTACCCAGCAGCAGGTGGGCGTGGGAAGATTTGCCGGGCTGCTGGCGGCGCTGCATATGGATGAAGCCCTGGCTGCCGCCATGAATGACGATTATGAACTGACCTTGGGCCTGTACGGCATTCTGCTGCCCGGGGCGGAGGAACTGTGCAGGCGGCTCAGCGAAAAATGCAGTTTGTACATCCTCACCAACGGCATGAGCCGCTCTCAGCGGGGCAGGCTGTCCCGGTCAGATATCCAGCCCTATATTCGGCGCATGTTTGTCTCTCAGGAGATGGGCTGTCAGAAGCCTATGAAGGAATATTTCCGGCAGGTGTTCGACACCCTGGAACTGACGGAGGAACAGCGCAAGCAAGTCATCATGGTAGGGGACAGCCTTACCTCCGATATTCAGGGGGGAATTAACGCCGGATTGGATACCATTTGGTATCATCCCAAGGGCAATGAGCCGCCCAAGGAACAGAGGCCCACCTGGGAAGCAAAAAGCCTGGAACAGATCGGCAATATTATTCTGGGGGAGGAATAATCCCCCTTTTTTGTGGTTGACGGGGGTGTTTCTTGGTGATACACTACCCCATGGGAGAGTGATTGGCAATGGATTGCGCCCTGAATGGTTTTTTTGCTCCTGCCCAGCGGGAGCGGTTTTTGGCAGCGGTGTCCCGGCGCAGCAGCGTGCGGGCTTTTTCCGGCCCTCCGGATGTGGCCCAGAAAAGTGCCCTGAGCTATGCCGCCGCACGGGTATGCCTGCCCGGGGTGCGGATCGAATTGGCAGAATGCCAGCCTGAAGGCCTTTTTCGCAAGCTGCCCATGGTGGAGGGTATCACCGGCACCAACCGGTATGCCGCCCTGATTGCGGATGACCGGGATGATCTGTATCATCTCTACGGCGGCATCAGCGGGGAGGCCTTTGTACTGGAGGCGGTGAGCCTGGGCCTGGGGACTTGCTGGCTGGGCAGCTTTAAGCGCAGCGGCGTGGATATTCCCCTGGAACCGTATGAAAAGGTGATTGCCGTCATTGCCGTGGGGGCGCCTGCGCAGGAGCCGGCCGGCAATAAACGGAAGAAACTGACGGAGATTTGCTTCGGCGATCCTACGTCCTGGCCCCTGTGGGCCTATAATGCGGCGGAATGTGTGCGCCAGGCCCCTTCTGCACTCAATCTGCAGCCCTGGCAGATGGCGTTTGCTGGCCGCACACTGGTGCTGTACCGCAAGCGGCTGGGGAGTATGCTGGATATGGGCATTGCGCTTTTGCATATGCATTTGGGTGTAGGCAGTAAGGAGCATGTGATTCGCCTGGGCGAGGGCAGGGAGATTGCATCCCTGATTGCGGAGGATCGGATATGACGTTATTTACCCCAAGCGAACAGCCCATCGCCCCGTTGGCAGATCGGATGCGCCCCCGGAATCTGGATGAATTTTTCGGCCAGGAGCATATTGTGGGAAAGGGTCGGCTGCTGCGCCGGGCTATTGAGGCGGATCGGCTTACTTCCTCAATTTTTTACGGGCCTCCCGGCTGCGGAAAAACCACCCTGGCCAGCGTGATTGCGCAGCAGACCAATGCGGCTTTTGTAAAAATGAATGCCGTTACCTCCGGCGTATCCGATGTGCGGGAGGAATTGAAAAAAGCGGCGGACCGCCGTGCCATGTACGGCCAGCCCACCTATCTTTTATTGGATGAATGCCATCGGTGGAGCAAGGCCCAGTCCGATTCCATTCTGCCCGCCATGGAGAACGGCCTGATCCGTTTTATTGGTTCCACAACGGAGAACCCCATGATTTCCATGACCCCCGCCATCGTCAGCCGGTGCCGGGTATTCGCTTTTGAGCCTCTGTCCCGTCAGGATGTGGAAAAGGCGCTGCTCCGGGCTGCTTCCGATGAAGAGCGTGGATTGGGAAAAATGAATGTTCTTCTGGATGAGGATGCACTGCATCATATTTCCCATGTGGCGGGGGGCGATGTGCGCACCGCCCTCAATGCCCTGGAATTGGCGGTGCTGACCACCCCTACCGTGGACGGACATATTCATGTGACGCTGCCTATCGCTGAGGAAAGCATCCAGAAACCGGTGATTCGCTGCGATGATACCCAGTTTTACGATATGCTCTCCGCCTTCTGTAAGTCCATGCGGGGCGGGGATGGGGATGCGGCGCTGCTGTGGTTTTCCCGTCTGCTCTATGCCGGGGCCGATCCACGGATGCTCAGCCGCCGGATCATTGCCCACGCCAGCGAGGATGTGGGCCTGGCCAATCCCGTGGCCATGCTGCAGGCGGTGGCGGCAGGGCAGGCGCTGGAATTGATCGGCATGCCCGAGGCCAAGCTGCCTCTTACCCAGGCCATTCTGGCTATCTGCAACAGCCCCAAATCCAATTCTGTGGTGATGGCCATTGACGCCGCCATGGCGGATGCCCAAAAGGGAGGGTTTGATCCTGTGCCGCCCCATCTGCGGGATTCCCATTATTCCGGTAATGAGCGGGTGGGCGTAAAGACGGGGGAGGAATATCTCTATCCCCACGATTATCCGGGGCACTGGGTGGAGCAGCAGTATCTGCCCGATGATCATCTGAACGCCCGGTATTATGTGCCCAGCGATCAGGGGCAGGAGGCAAAACTTCAACCCCGGAAAAAATAAAAAGATGCCGCGAAAATTATTTTGAGAAAATTTCATTTTTTATCAAAAAACCCCTTGACAGAGGGGAGAGATTGTGCTAAAATCTGTCCTTGTCAGCAGGGATGGTTCCCGCCGGGGCCGCCTCGACACTGCTTCGCGGCGAAATGCGCCTGTAGCTCAGTTGGATAGAGCAACGGCCTTCTAAGCCGTGGGTCGGGGGTTCGAATCCCTTCAGGCGCGCCAATCCGCTCATGGTGGGTATAGTTCAGTTGGTTAGAGCGCCAGATTGTGGCTCTGGAGGCCGTGGGTTCGAGTCCCACTACCCACCCCACTTTTCCGGATGGCGGACACCGTTGGGGTGTAGCCAAGCGGTAAGGCAAGGGACTTTGACTCCCTCATTCGTAGGTTCGATCCCTGCCACCCCAGCCAACCTTGACCCATTAGCTCAGGTGGTAGAGCACTTGACT
>SVGR01000156.1 GCA_015056265.1 Clostridiales bacterium | reverse complement strand
GCAGCATATTGAAGAAAAAACGTGCCGGCAGCGAAAAATACCAGCAGCTCATGGCGGATTTTCAGCAGAAAGTTCAGCAGGAATTGGTCGAAGGTGAAACGGTGGAGGCCATGTGCGGCTATGTGCCCTGCGTAGCCCTTACCAATCAGCGCCTGCTGATCAGCACCAAAGCGGGAATCGATTCCGTTCAGTTTTCCGAAATCAAATCCCTCAAGGGCATGAACGCCGGCGGAAACAAGACCAAATACCCCGATCAGATGCTGGTTTTCCAGATCAAGGCCAATAAAAAATATACCCTGGGCAATCACAGCGACGGCTTCAACGAAGTCGTGACAGGCCTCTTCGCCCGGGTGGAACAGTAATTCCACCTCTCTGCCAAACAGGCAATATTCAGGTCAATCCCAAAGTGGATTGACCTTTTTTGTACGAATGTTAATAAATTTTAACACTTTTTAACGGAAAAAAAAAAAAAAAAAAACAGTTGTGAAAAATTTATGAATTAAAATATATAAAGCTATATACAGGAGGGGGATACATATGAAAGGAATGACTTTCAAGCGCATCATGCTTTTAACGGCTCTGCTGGCCGTAACGCTGTCCGCCGTTACCGGCGGCACCATCGCCTGGTTCACCGATGAGGTGACCAGCGCCCAGAATACCATCCAGACCGGCAATCTGGATATGGAACTGGAATACTCCCATGATATGACCAACTGGACTACCGTGCAGGGTGCATCCGATCTTTTCAAGCAGGATGCCCTGTGGGAACCCGGCCACACCGAATATGTGTATCTGCGGCTGACCAATAAAGGCAATCTGGCCGCGAAATATCAGCTGAGCATAAATTATGATGATGAGGGTGATAAGTTAGATAAGTTAAAGGGAGTTAATGCAGCCGGCAATGAATTTTTCCTGCCCGATTTCCTGTCCTTCGGCGTTGCTGATGATATAACCGCCGCCTTCCAGAGCCGCGATGAGGCCCGGGCTGCCGTTCCCAATGCTCAGCCCCTGGATGAGTATACCTTTATCGACAGCATGACCGCCCAGAACCAGCAAAAAACCATGGCGCTGGTGGTGTTCATGCCCGAAGACGTGGGCAATGAAGCCAATCACAAGACCGGAACGCCCGCTCCCCAGGTGGATCTGACGATCGAGCTGATTGCCACTCAGATGGCCTCCGAAAGCGATGCTTTCGATAATCAGTACGATGCCGACGCCACTCCCCCCTCTGCCAACAAGCTGGGCAATACCGCACTGGCCCTGGAGGACGAATTCCTGGCTGACAAAAAGCTGACCGTGACCGTGCCCAAAGAAGCCCCCAACGGCCAGTATTCTCTGGCTCTCTCCAATTTCGGCCTCAAAAAGAATGCTGATGGCTCCGAAGAAATCACCGGTAAGATAAATCTGAAGCTGAATGATGAGCTGGTGGAATCCCTCTCCGGCGTCACCTTTGATGTTGCTGTAGATCTGGGCTATTTCCTGGAAAACATTAACATCACTTCCGGCGATGATAAAGTAACCTTTGCAAAGAACTATGCCATTGGCGATTTTGCCGGTGACAATAATATCTTCCATTTCCAGACCGATAACCTTGGCAGCCTCTCCATTTCCTATATGCCCATGGCTGAAGGCCTGGAAATAGAAGCTGAAACTACAACGTATGCTGCTGCCAGCGAACCGGAGTACAGGATTGTAGACGGTATTTTCAAGGAAATCAATCCCGCCGATTATGATCTCTCTCTGAAGGCCGCAGATTCCGACTACGTCGCTATCGGCTATAAAAAGAACGGAATTGATCACTTTGCAATCGGTGAGCGGAAATCTACCGTGATCGTTGCTGCTAATGATTACGAACATGACACTCTGAGCGGCATTGAAGTCAAGAAGAATTCCAGCGGCAAACTCTACAGCATCATTTCCGGTCTGCAGAATAACGAGTATTCCCACGTCTTCCTCCTGCCCGGCACCTATAACGAAGGAACGACAATTTATATTTATTCCAGCATGGAAATTGTCGGTCTGGGCGATACCGATGCTGTCAAGGTTGTCAAGCTTTCTTCCTCCAGCAGCAACCGTCATCTCTTCAATGCCACTGGCACAAAAGCCGATTATATCGATGTAACCCTTCGCGATCTTTCTCTGGACGCCACCGCGAAGACCACTAACAGCAAGGACAACGCAGCCGTTCAGTCCATCCGCAAATCGAAGGTCAAGTGCTATAATCTGAATATCACAAAGGGTTCCGGCTGGGACGCTGTCGCCTTCTATGTAAACGGAAATAATGCTGTGGACGGCGTAACGTATCCTGCTTATCTGTATGCAGAAAACTGCACGCTGAATACCACCCGTACCTTCGGCATCGTCACCACTTCCGGCTCCTACAAATTCTTCCACAACGGCCTGACTTATGGCGGCACTGCTTATACCAATAACAGCGGCAGCATTCAGAACAAGGCCATGCTGGATAATGACTGGGATTGGGATTGATCCTCAAAAACAAAATACATCAAAAGGCCTGCCGGTTTTTGCCGGCAGGCCTTGCTATATGCAGATCAGAAATTCAAAAGGCGTTTGGTGGGGCCGCGCCAGCGGGTGCGGCAAAGATAGGTGTATTCAGAATCCATCTCCTTATGCCCTTCTACCGCAAGCTTCACCCTGATCTTTCCTTCAAAGCCCATGGGCAGAGTAAAGGCCATTTCCCCGCAGCAGATATTGCTCTGCTCCGCTACCTGCGGGAATGCCACAGCGCCCCAATGGATATATTCTCCATCTCCCAGGGCATAGCTTACGCAAATTTTACCGCCCTCCATTGCTGCCGGGGCGTCATTGAGCATAAAGATCCCCGCCCGGAATACATCCCCTTCATGCCAGAGATGATGGTCAATCCGCAGGCTGGCCATTTGGGGGCGAAGGGCCTGCTGCACCGCATAATAGGCGGGCTTGGGCACGGCCGGCCAGCTGATCAGGCTGTTATTGGCGGCGGTGGGCCAGGGTTCATTAAAGCACCAGTTCAGGGCCATGGAGCAGTGCGGCCACTGCTTTCGCATCTCCTCAAACAGGGATCGATACCCCATGGCCTGAATAAAGCGGGTTTTTTCGCAAAGATCGCCAATATCCGTATATCCCCCGAAATAGTATTCCGCTTCCGGGGTGCGCGCCCAGCTGGGCCCTACCCATGCGCCGAAAGCGTGATGGGCCCGCCACACTTCATTTTCCTGCCGGAAATCGTTGATATCCTCTTCCTCCATAAAGGTGCGCAGATAATCCAGATCCGCCATGCCGGGAGCACCGAATTCCGGATAAGCGGTGCTGTGGCTTTGGTTAATCACGCTGATAAATTCCCGGCGGTCATTTTCATCATAATTCACATAATGCCCGTGGGACATGCCATTCAACGGTGAGGTCATATTAAAGGGCGTGAAACGATCCAATTCATAGCACAGGCTGTCCAGCAGCCGCAGGGCATGACGCTGTTCCGTCATACCGGACCAGCGATTGAATAATTCATTGCCGCCGCACCATAAAACCAGGCTGGGATGGGTGCGCAGCCTGCGGATGATGGAAGATGCATCCTGTTTCAAAACGGAAAGATATT
>SVGR01000155.1 GCA_015056265.1 Clostridiales bacterium | reverse complement strand
AGGGCATTGCCCCAGGTCTGATCGGCCGTCTTGGCCAGCTCCACACCCTTTTCCTTGGCAGCAGCAACAGCCTCAGCGTCATCGGTGATGGCGCCGAAATCAATGCCCACATATTCCTTGACGGCTTCCACCATGGTAAGCCGACGCCAGCCGGGAGCCAGATTGATCTTTTCCCCCATCCATTCCACTTCATAGGTACCCAGGATTTCCTTGGCAGCGCCGGAAATGATGCCTTCGCAAATGTCCATCATATCATGGAAATCCGCATAGGCCTGATACAGCTCCACAGAGGTGAATTCGGGGTTATGCTTGGGGTCCATCCCTTCGTTGCGGAAGATACGGCCAATTTCATACACCCGGTCCATACCGCCAACGATCAGCCGCTTGAGGGGCAGTTCGGTGGCAATGCGCATGTACATATTGATATCCAGGGTGTTATGATGGGTAACAAAGGGACGGGCGGTGGCGCCGCCGGCGATGGTATTGAGCACCGGGGTTTCCACTTCAATATAGCCCATATTATCCAGATAATTGCGCATAAACTTGATGAAGCGGGAACGAATGATAAAGTTCTGCTTCACTTCGGGATTCACGATCAGATCCAGATACCGCTGCCGGAAGCGCAGATCGGTATCCGTAAGACCGTGATACTTCTCCGGCAGGGGCCGCAGGCACTTGGCAAGCAGGGTCACTTCGCTGGCATGGACGGAAATTTCACCGGTACGGGTTTTGAATACGATGCCCTTCACGCTCACCAGATCGCCGATATCCATCTTCTTAAAGGCAGCATAGGGCTCTTCCCCGATATCATCCCGGCGAACATAGAACTGCATATTGCCATCGGTATCCAGCATCCGGGCGAAGGAGGCCTTGCCCATCACGTTCCGGGCAATCATGCGGCCGGCAATGACCACTTCCTTGCCTTCCAGGGAATCATAGTTTTCATTGATTTGCTTGCTGGTGGCGGTGACATCCACTTTGGTGAGCACATAGGGATCCTGGCCGGCAGCCTGCAGAGCAGCCAGCTTTTCCCGGCGAATTTGTTCCTGTTCAGAATAATTGATCACATTCTGTTCCTGGGCCATGGATATTACCTCATTTCGTTGGTAGATAATTGGGCGATTACCGGCTGATCTTGAGAACTTTCAGCACGATGGCCCCATCGGGCGCATCCACGTGAACGGTATCCCCTTCTTTTTTGCCCAGCAGCGCGGCGCCGATGGGGCATTCGTTGGAGATGCGGTTGTTCATGGGATCGCTTTCACGGGCGCCCACGATGGCGTATTCTTCTTCATCGCCGTCTTCCACATAGAGCACCTTCACGGTGGTGCCCACGTTTACAGAATCAGTGGAAACATCGCTGTCATCGATGACGATAGCGGTGCGGATGGCATTTTCCAGTTCCACGATTTCCGCTTCCAAACGGGACTGTTCATTCTTGGCTTCATCGTATTCGGCATTTTCACTCAAATCGCCAAAGCCGCGGGCGATGGCAATCTGTTCGGCCACTTCCGCACGGCGGACGGTGGTAAGATACTGCAGTTTTTCTTCCAGCTTCTTCATGCCCTCGGCGGAAACGACGGTTTTATTGCTGTGTTCATGGATTTCGCTCATGGTTCATTTCTCCTTTTCGATGGATCGCATTCCGGCAGGAATGCTTCAAAAATCAGCAGGTCATTCTGATCCCGCAGTTTTTCAAATTCATTTGCAGTGCGGACGGTCCACGCCCCCATCAGAGGATGAAACAGCCGCCGCACCAGTCGGCAGGAAAGATTCTGTTCCCGGCCGGGACCGTAGGCCACGAAATGGGGCCGGGAGATAACATTCATCAGCAGAAATGCGGAAATTATCATCAAGGGGGAGGTAAATTTCCCCGCTTCCCGCTTTTGATCAAATGCCAGTTGCCCCCTTGGCGTCCGCGGCGCATGCCGCCGAAACCACAAAAGCATCATGGGATCGAAGGATTCCACGCACCAGGGGCCAGCATACCCTTCCATGGTTCCAAATAGCGCCCGGGGCAAAGCAGTATGGTCTCCTCCGCCGTCATACTTCATTTCGATGAGGAGGGGAACTTTCCCATCAATCAAGGCCAGCACCTGTGAAAGCGAAGGGATCCCTTCCTCTGTATCCTGAAGACAAAAAGCAGCAAGATCCGCAAGGGACATCTCATCAATGTTTCCATCAGCACCGCACAGCCGTCTGAGCGATCGGTCATGATGCACAACCAGATGCCCATCCAACGTCAGATGCACATCCAGTTCGATGCCATATCCCATTTCCAGGGCTTTTGAGAATGCTGCCAGGGAGTTCTCCGGAATGCTTTCCTCCATTCCGTACAATCCCCGGTGTGCAAACATTGCGCCCCGCAACCAGGAAGGGCATTTCTTCCGCCCGTTCAAGGCCGGAGCTATACAAAACAGATACAAACCCGCCGCCAGCAGCAAACCCACGGCAATTGCCATCCGCTGCGCCCCCTTTGGCCTGCAGCATGACAGGCCAACAATTATTATACCCCACATCCCGCCGGAATGCAACGGGAGAAAGGAAAAATCAGGGAAAAGGGAGCGTCAAACGGGCACGTACCCGGTGTCACACAGAAAAAGGCCACCCCAACGGGATGACCTTCGGAATGCTGTTCTCAGTGGCGGCCAGCTTCCTTGATCTTGGCAGCCTTGCCCTGCAGATTGCGCAGGTAGTACAGCTTGGCCCGGCGCACCTTACCACGGCGGATGATTTCGATGTGATCCACACGGGGAGAATGCAGGGGGAAAGTACGCTCTACGCCGATGCCGTAGGATACACGGCGAACGGTGAAGGTTTCCCGGCTGGAGCCATTGCGCTTTGCGATCACAGTACCCTCAAACGCCTGAAGACGTTCACGGCTGCCTTCCACAACCTTAACGAATACCCGCAGGGTATCGCCAACGTTGAAGCTGGGCAGATCGGTACGGAGCTGCGCCTGTTCGATAGAACGGATGATTTCGCTCATTTGAATAGTTCCTCCTTCCCTCATAGACGTTCATGCGGTGCATCATTGCCCGCAGCGGACCGCCCGTTTTGGCAACAGATGAATTATACCATATGTTGTGGTTTGTTGCAATAGGTTTTTCCAAATATTTTTCAGCTTTTCTGACAGATTTACAAAATAAAATTGCAAATCACGGCCAGCACAATCAAAAAACCGAAATTCAAAGCGGAGAAGCGCAGGATATAAGCCCTTGTGCATTCCCGGTAATGGGATGTATATTCCCGGAAGGTGATCAGGCTGGCGAGGGATGCAATCAGCGTGCCCGCCCCGCCGATATTCACGCCCACCAGCAGTGGCGCATAATTCTCCGTAAACTGGGACAGCAGGATGGCAGAGGGCACATTGGAAATCACCTGGCAGGAAAGGGCGGAGGTGAGCAGCGCATTCTTTTCCAGAAGTGCGGAGAAAAACTCCCTGACCACCGGCACCCTGCCCATATTACCGGAAAAGATAAAGAAGCAGACAAAGGTGCACAGCAGGCCGTAATCCACCTGGCGCAGCGCCTTCCTGTCCATGATCACCAGCGCCCCCACCACAATCACCAGCACCAGCCAGGGAGGAAGCAGGC
>SVGR01000154.1 GCA_015056265.1 Clostridiales bacterium | reverse complement strand
GAGCATCGATGGCAGCCTGATCGGCTTCCGCCAGAGCAGCTTCAGTGCTGGCAACCAGCTGATCGTAGGCAGCAATGATCTGTTCGTTTTCGTAGGTCAACTGCTTGTTGGTGTCGGAAATGGTGTTCTTCTGGCTGGCGAAGACGAGGGTCAGGGCCACAGAAACAACCAGAACCAACGCGATGATCATTTTGGTCTTCTTGTTGTTCATCTTGGTTTCCTCCTAACGTAATCTGTGTATGCTTGCGCATTGACAACCAATTTAGAATTATATCAAAAAAACAGGGAAAATGCAATCATTTCCCTGCAATTCCTGAAATTATTCTTGATTTCCGCTTTTTCCCGTCTCAACCGTCAATGCCTTTTCAATTTCGGCCAGAATCTGATCCCGGCCATCCCCTGTTTCGGAGGAAGCGCAGATCACCTGCCAGGGCTGCACTTGCAGGCTGCGGCAGATGGGCGCCAGATACTTCATTCTTGCCCCCCGGGAAATTTTATCCGATTTGGTGGCAATCACCAGGAAAGGCAAATTCATCCCCCGGAGGAAAGCGTTCATCTGGATATCATCCTGGGTAGGCTCATGACGGATATCCACCAGATGCAGCGTCAGCCTCAGTTCCCCCGTTTCCCGAAAATATCGCTCCATCATTTCGCCCCAGCGCAGCTTCTCCTGTTTATCCACCTTGGCAAAGCCGTAACCGGGCAGATCCACCAGATGAAAGGCATTATTGAGCAAAAACAGATTGATCAGCCGGGTTTTCCCGGGCGTGGCGCTGGTTTTAGCCAGGGCCTTTCGGTTGCACAGCTTGTTGATCAGGGAGGATTTGCCCACGTTGCTTTTGCCTGCAATGGCGATCTGAGGCAGGGCAGGAGACGGGGTCTGATAAGTACTCATGCTGGTGACAAAGGATGCGGATTTAATATCCATATTCAGGCTCTCTTTCGTTGGACGGCCTCAGGCCTCCGGGACCAGGGCCACGTTCAGTACGTCTTCAATGGTTTCGGCGGCAATTACCCGGAATTGGGACAGCACATGGGCGGGCACCTCTTCCAGGTCTTTTTTATTCTCCTTGGGCAGTAGAATGGTTTTGATTCCCGCCCGGTAGGCGGCAAGCAGCTTTTCCTTCACCCCGCCGATGGGCAGCACGCGGCCCCGGAGGGTGATTTCCCCCGTCATGGCCACATCCTGCATCACCGGCCGGTTGGAAAGGGCAGATACCAGGGCGGTGGCCATGGTAACGCCGGCAGAAGGGCCGTCCTTGGGCACCGCGCCCTCGGGCACATGGATATGAATATCCAGATTCTTGTGGAATTCCGGATCGATGCCGTAAGTTTCTGCATGGGCGCGCACCCAGGAACGAGCCGCCTGGGCAGATTCCTTCATCACATCGCCCAGCTGGCCGGTCAGCTGCACCTGGCCGCTGCCTTTCATTACGGAGCATTCTACCGCCAGGGTTTCACCGCCTACAGTCGTATAGGCCAAACCGTTTACCACGCCCACCTTCGGCTTCTTTTCCGGCATATCTCTCAGATAACGGGGAGCGCCCAGAAATTTTTCCGCAGTCTGAGGGGATACGGATACCGTCTGCTTATCTTCCTCCAGCATTTCCACGGCGGACTTGCGCACCACCCGGGCGATGGTGCGGCTGAGGGTGCGCACACCGGCCTCGCGGGTATAGCCCTCAATGATGTGGCGCATAGCGGCGTCGGAAACCTTCACAGATTTGGGGGGCAGGCCATGCTCCTTTACCTGCTTGGGCAAAAGATGCTTTTTGGCGATATGCAGTTTTTCTTCTTCCGTATAGCTGGGCACTTCAATGATCTCCATCCGATCCAGCAAAGGGGCGGGAATTGTATCCATGGAATTGGCGGTGGTGATGAACATCACCCGGGACAGATCAAAGGGCAGTTCCAGATAATGATCCCTGAAAGCAAAATTCTGCTCCGCATCCAATACCTCCAGCATGGCAGAAGCGGGATCGCCCCGAAAATCGTGGCTCATCTTATCGATTTCATCAAAGAGGAAGACGGGATTCATTGTACCCGCCTGCTTGAGGCCGGCAATGATCCGGCCGGGAATGGCGCCGATATAGGTGCGCCGGTGGCCCCGAATCTCCGCTTCATCCCGCACGCCGCCCAGACTCATCTGCACGAATTTGCGGCCTACAGCCCGGGCAATGCCCTTGACGATGCTGGTTTTGCCCACGCCGGGCGGTCCCACAAAGCAGAGGATCGGGCCTTTCATTGCCCCATCCTGGGTGTTCAATTCCTTCATCCTGCGCACGGCCAGATATTCAATCACCCGCTCCTTTACCTTATCCATGGCGTAGTGATCCTCATCCAGGATGCGGCGGGCGCGCTTGAGATCCAGATTATCGGTGGTGGATTTTCCCCAGGGCAGATCAAGGATCCACTCCACATAGGTGCGGCTTACCCCGATTTCCGGGGTGCCGGGGGCCATACGCGTAATCCGGTCCAGTTCCCGCTCCGCCTTTTCCCGGGCTTCATCATTGAGGGGCGTTTCGGCCAGCTTCTTGCGCAGATCCTCCACGTCGGTGGCTTCCTTATCCCCCAGTTCCTCCTGGATGGCCTTGATTTGTTCCCGCAGGTAATAATCCTTCTGATTTTTATCGATCTGCTTTTTCAGCCGGGTCTGCACCTGCTTTTCGATGGCGGCCAGCTCCGTTTCCCGGATCAGAATGCCGCAGAGGGTTTCCAGCCGTTTTTCCACATCAATTTCTTCCAGGATAGCCTGGCGATCCTCCACCCGGGTGAGCACGTTGGCGGCAATGATATCCGCCAGCTGCTCCGGCCGTTCCACTTCCCCCACCGAACGCAGAGTTTCCCCCGATACACGCATGGAGGAACGGGCATATTCCTCAAATAAATCCTGGGTGGTGCGTGCCAGTGCCTGCACTTCGGGGGTCATTTGCACCTCATCATCAGGCAGCACCACATCCGCCTGCCAATAAGGCTCTTCCTGAATGACGGCATGCAAAAGCGCCCGGTGCTGGCCTTCCACCAGCACCCGGATGGCGTCGCCGGGAAGATTGAGCACCTGCTTTACCAGCGCCACCGTGCCCACACGGCACAGATCCGCCAGGGCAGGTTCCTCCACATCTCCATCCTTTTGAGCGACCAGAAATACTTTTTGTTCTTCCACCATGGCCTGCTCCAAAGCGGCCACACTGCGGGCACGGCCCACATCAAAATGCAATACCATGTGCGGAAATACCATCAGTCCCCGCAAGGGGATCATGGGCAGCCGCAAGGTTTGCTTCGTTTTCTTTTTCGGCATAATAACTCCTGCTTTTCCATTGGGTTAATCCCGGGCGATACCCCGGCAATGATATATTATATCGGATCATTCCCTAAATTGCAACCGGCACAGGGCATGGTTTTTGCCCGATTTTACCGGCCGGCAGCGGTAAGCTGCCCCTGAGGGGCGACTCCCTCCTCCCCTGCTTCTTCCCGTACACGGGCGGGCAGCAGCATCTGCTCCAAGGCTTCTTCCAGCGTATCCACATGGATCACCCGGATTCCCGCATCCCGGAATCTCTCCAGGGCGTTTTCCCTGGGGGTCAGCACCCGGGTAAG
>SVGR01000019.1 GCA_015056265.1 Clostridiales bacterium | reverse complement strand
AGCGCGGGCACGACGGAGATCGCCCTTGCGATGGGGGCCGTCCAGGATCATCTGGTCGCCGGTGTAAGCATGCACGGTGGTCATGATGCCGCTCTGGATGGGATAGGTATCATTCAGAGTCTTGGCCATGGGGGCCAGGCAGTTGGTGGTGCAGGAAGCGGCAGAGATGATCTGATCGTCGGCGGTCAGGGTGTTTTCGTTAACAGAGAACACGATGGTCTTCAGATCGTTGCCAGCGGGGGCAGAAATAACGACCTTCTTGGCGCCAGCGTTGATATGAGCCATGGACTTTTCCTTGGAGCAGTAGAAGCCGGTGCATTCCAGAACCACGTCCACATCCAGTTCGCCCCAGGGGCAGTTGTTGGCATCCTTTTCGGCATAAATGCGGATTTCCTTGCCGTCAACGATGATGGAATTTTCAGTGGCTTCGACGGTGTGCTTGTTTTCGCCGATAGCGCCGCAATAGCCCTTCTGAGCAGTATCATACTTCAGCAGATGAGCCAGCATGGCAGGATTGGTCAGGTCGTTGATGGCCACGATTTCGTAACCTTCAGCGCCGAACATCTGACGGAAAGCAAGACGACCAATGCGGCCGAAACCATTGATAGCAACCTTCACCATAGGAATCTCCTCCTCATAATTAAACAATTAACATGGTGAACAAAGCTTCACCACATAAGATTATACCCATTATTCCGCATTTTGGCAAGCCCCTATCCGGGACAAGTTCTGCCCACCGAAGCATTTTCCACCCGGACGCGGCCATTTTCAGCGGCACTGATACATTTTTTCACACTTTTGATTCTTTTGTTCCATCCAGATTGCGGAAAATCAAGAAAAACATCTTAACAAATGGAAACGCATATGATATAATAAGAAAGGTATACGATTGCAGAAGTCTGCATTTTCATCTGCGAGGAGGACAAAACCGGATGGATTCTTACAAGCTGTTGATCACAGGCGGCATTCCACTGACGGGAGAAACCTATGTATCCGGCGGGAAAAACACATCGGTGGCTGTCATCCCCGCGGCTCTTCTTTCCGATGATCCTTGCACCATTGATAACCTGCCGGATATCGAAGACGTGCGGGTGCTGGTGGATATTCTGCGCGCCTTGGGGGCGGACGTCTCCTTTGACGGGGCAGCCCGGCGGATGCGCATTGATCCCCGGCCGGTGAGCAGCTATCAGGTGCCCTATAAGCAAAGCCAGCGGATGCGGGCCAGCTATTATCTTATCGGCGCGCTGCTTGGCCGCTGCAGCCATGCGGAAGTAGGCTATCCCGGGGGCTGCGCCATCGGCAACCGGCCCATGGATCAGCACCTCAAGGCCTTCCGTGCCCTGGGCGCCGAAGTGGAAGACAAGGGCGGCATGATCTATGCCCACGGCAAAATGATGGGCGGCGACGTATTTTTCGATAAAATCACCGTAGGCGGCACCATTAACGCCATGCTGGCTGCTGCCAAGGCGGAGGGCACCACCATCCTTTTCAATGCCGCTAAGGAGCCCCACATCGTGGACTTGGCCAATTTCCTTAACTCCATGGGCGCCAAAGTGAAGGGTGCCGGTACCGATACCATCCGCATCACCGGTCAAAAGCATCTCCACGGCAGCAATTACACCGTCATCCCCGATCAGATTGAAACGGGCACGCTGATGATTGCCGCCGCCGCCACCCGGGGCGATGTGACCATTCACGGCTGCATTCCCACCCATATGGAAGCGCTGACCGCAAAGCTGCTGGAAATGGGCGTGCAGGTGACGGAAATGGATGACGCCATCCGTGTGCGCACCGTGCGGGGCCATCGGGCCGTCAATATCAAGACCCAGGAATATCCAGGCTTCCCCACTGATCTGCAGCAGCCCATGAGCGCCCTGCTCACCCGGGCCAACGGGGATTCCATCGTCATTGAAACTATCTTTGAATCCCGCTTCAAGCATCTGATGGAAATGCGCCGCATGGGCGCCCGGGTGCAGATCCTGGATCAAACCGCTATTATCGAGGGCGTGACAGAACTGTACGGCGCCCCCGTCACCGCCACCGACCTGCGTGCCGGCGCCGCCCTGGTGGTGGCCGGTCTAATGGCCAAGGGCACCACTGAGATTTATGAGCCCGGCTTTATTGAACGGGGCTATGAGCATATCGAAGAAAAACTGCGGGCGCTGGGGGCCGTCATCTCCCGGGCCCCGGTGGGCGATCACGATGCCCGCTGATTCCCCTGCCGTACCCGGCATAAATCATTACCGTGACTTATGCTGCGCGAGAAAGGAAGGATTGCGTGAACGCCTTTGAAGTGTTGGGCCTTACCGCCAGCGCCGATCAACAGCAGGTGCATCAGGCTTACCGCACCCGGGTGAAGGCCTGTCATCCCGATCAGTTCACCGATCAGAAACAGCAGAAAAAGGCCCAGGAGCAATTAATCCGCCTGAATCTGGCCTATGAAGAGGCCCTGCGCCTATCCGCTGCGGAAAGGCCCCAGGTCGGTTATCGCACCGTGTCGGCAGACCAGGCCAAATCCATCGCCCGCCGGCTGCTGGAACAGGGCAGATACGAAACCGCCCTGCTGCAATTGAGCCGGGCCGATGAAAAGGACGATGAATGGTTCGCCATCCAGGGACAGATCCTGATGAAAATGCGCCAGTATTCCTCGGCCCATCAATCCTTCCGGGAGGCGGTGCGCCGCAATCCGGACAGCCGGGAATACCATTCTCTTGCCCTGGACGCCGCCGTCACCATGAAAAAGCACCAGAAATTCCCCTACCGGGTGGCCGATTGGGCGGATGGGCTGTTCCATCCCCGAAAAAAAATCTGATCCCGAGGCGGAGAGAAAGGAACGGATGATGAATCTACCTAATCAGCTGACCTGCCTGCGCATTATTCTCATCCCCGTATGCCTGCTTTTATGGGCGCTGGGGCTGCCCTGGCCGTCAGCCATCATATTCGCCCTGGCCTGTGTAACAGATTTTCTGGATGGCTATATTGCAAGGAAGCAAAATATCGTCACCACCTTCGGCAAATTCGCCGATCCTGTTGCGGATAAAATCCTGGTACTGTGCGCCATGATCTTCCTGTGCGCCGACGGACGGCTGCCCGCCTGGGCCGTATCCATTGTTGCGGCCAGAGAACTGATGGTGGATGGGCTGCGGCTGGTATCGGTGGGCAAGGGCAACGTGATTGCCGCCGGATGGCTGGGCAAGATCAAAACCAATCTGCAGTTTGCCTGCATCCTCTGCGCCATGCTGCTGCCCCTGGGGCACTGGATCACCCTGATGCTCTCCATCCTGATGGCGGTGATGACGGTGGTCAGCGGCGTCCAGTATTTCTGGGCCGCCAGGCACGTATTCAAGGAGGAAAAATAATGGGGGCTGAAATGCTGGTGGCCGCGCTCACAAAAAAAGGGCGTACCCTGGCCACTGCCGAAAGCCTGACTGCCGGGCTGCTCTCCGCGGAAATATGCAATGTTTTCGGGGCCAGCCGCTGTTTCCTGGGAGGCCTTTGCGCCTACCAGGATCATATAAAGGCGAACATGCTTTCTGTTTTTCCGGAAACGCTGCGCGAATACACCGCTGTGAGCGCCCCCTGCGCCCGGGAAATGGCTGCAGGCGTCAGGGAAAAATTTCGTGCGGATTACGCCCTGTCCACTACCGGCTATGCCGGGCCCACGGGCGAGGACGTGGGGCTGGTATTCATCGGCCTTGCATCCCCCGCGGGAATAACAGCGTATCGGCTGCATCTTTCCGGCAGCCGCCAGGCCATCCGTAAAATGACCGTAAAAATTGCACTGCACTTATTGCAAAAGGAGATAAACAAAAATGGCTAAGAAAGCAAGCGAAAAAAAAGACATGAAAAACCTGGAATCCGCCCAGCAGGAAAAGCTGCGGGCCCTGGAGCAGACGCTCTCTTCCATTGAAAAGGAATTCGGCAAGGGCACCGTCATGAAGCTGGGGGATAAGACCGCCATGCAGGTGGAAGCCGTCCCTACCGGTTGCTTGGACCTGGATATGGCACTGGGCGTCGGGGGGATTCCCCGGGGCCGCATCGTGGAGGTATTCGGCCCCGAATCCTCCGGTAAAACCACCGTGGCCCTGCATGTGGTGGCAGAAGTACAGAAAAAGGGCGGCGCCGCTGCTTTTATCGATGCTGAACACGCCCTGGATCCCGCCTATGCCAAGAATCTGGGCGTAAATATTGACGAACTGTATGTATCCCAGCCCAATTGCGGCGAAGACGCCCTGGAAATTGCCGAAGCCCTGCTTCGCTCCGGCGCCATCGATATCGTGGTTATTGACTCCGTGGCCGCCCTGGTGCCCCGGGCCGAAATAGACGGCGAAATGGGCGATTCCTTCGTGGGCGTCCAGGCCCGCCTGATGAGCCAGGCCATGCGCAAGCTGACCGGCGTGGTGGCCAAGACCAACGCCATCGCCCTTTTCATCAATCAGATCCGTGAAAAGGTGGGCGTCATGTACGGCAACCCCGAAACCACCCCCGGCGGCCGGGCCCTGAAATTCTATGCCTCCGTGCGTCTGGACGTGCGCCGGGGCGAACAACTCAAGAACGGTTCCGAAGTGGTGGGCAACCGCACCAAGGTGAAGGTGGTCAAGAATAAGGTGGCCCCGCCCTTCCGTTCCTGCGAATTTGACCTGATCTACGGCCAGGGCATCAGCAAGGAAGGCTCCCTTCTGGATCTGGCCGTTGCCAAGGATATTATTCAGAAGAGCGGCGCCTGGTTTTCCTACGGCGATCAGCGCATCGGTCAGGGCCGGGATAACACCCGCCAGTTCCTCAAGGATCATCCTGAAATTGCCGATGAAATCGAAGCTGCCCTGCGCCAGGCCATGAATACCGGGGCCATCCCCCCTGCCGATGCAGAGGATATCCCGGAAATGGATCCGGAGATGATGGATGATGGCGACGAAGCATGATCATACCCACGGCTGCTGCGGCTTGTGCCGGATTGAATTGGATCAGGTAGGGGTCACCGCCGGCGGGGACACCCTGCTTTCCGATATTTCCTTTCATATTCACTGCGGCCAGTTAACCGCCCTGGTGGGCCCCAACGGCGCAGGAAAAACCACCCTGGTAAAGGCTTTATTGGGCCAAACTCCATATACCGGCCGCATCCGTCATGTGGATGCCCACGATCATGATTTTCCCGCCCCCCGCATCGGCTATGTGCCCCAGCAGCTGCCCTTTGACCGGGAAATGCCCCTGACGGTATGCGATCTGGTGGCCTCCACAATGCAGAAAAAGCCGGTATGGCTGGGGGTAAGTAAGAAAATACGGGAAAAGGTGGCCGCTGCCCTGTCTGAAACCCAAGCGGAAGGGCTGATGGATAAACGTTTGGGCGCCCTCAGCGGCGGGGAACTGCAAAGGGTGCTGCTGGCCATGGCCCTCTGTCCCCTGCCCGATTTGCTGGTGCTGGATGAACCGGTGTCCGGGGTAGATCAGAACGGCCTTTCCCTCTTTCTGCAAACAGTATCCGCCTTGCGTGCTTCCCATCATATGGCCATCCTGATGGTCTCCCACGATTGGGATCTGGTGCGGCGGTATGCAGATTCCGTGGTGCTGCTGCATCAGAAGGTGCTCTGCACCGGCACCCCCGAAGAGGTATTTTCCTCCCAGGCATTTGAAGATACCTTCCATAAAAGCGCCCCCGCAATTTCCCTCTGAAAGAAGGCAATACTATGAACGCTGCCCTGACCCGTCCTGAAAAAGCAGTGGCATTATTTCAGCAAGGCTATAACTGCGCACAGGCGGTATTCGGCGCATTCGCCGATGAAATTGGCATTTCCCTGGATACGGCAGCCCGGATGGCCTCTGCTCTGGGCGGCGGCCTGTGCCGGATGCGGGAAACCTGCGGCGCAGTATCCGGCGGAATGCTGGCGCTCGGGTCCCTGGAGGGGTATTCCGTGCCCGGCAATGATGAAATCAAAATGGCCCTGTATGCCCGGGGCCAGCGGGTGATGAAAGCCTTTCAGGATATCTATGGCACCCTCTGCTGTAGAGAACTACTGGGGCTGCTGGAAAACGCCCCCCTCTCCCCGATTCCTACCCCCCGTACGCCGGAATTCTATCAACAGCGCCCCTGTGCCCGGTTTATCTATGAGATGGCCCGCCTTGTAGAAGAAGAACTAAACCGACGCCAATAAACGAAAAGAAGAATCGGCATGAAAAAAGCCGTCGTTTTCATGCTTCTCTGTATGCTGCTGGGCTGCACCGCTGCCCAGACCCAGGAAACACCTTATCTGGGCGGGGAATGAACGCTGGATCACAGAATTCTGGATGGCAAAAAGCTGACCCTTACTGCCGGCCCCGGCATTTTCCTCTCCTTCTATTCCAACGGGCAAGCGGCCTTTCAGTTCAATGGAAATACGCTTCATCATCTCTGGAGCCAAACTGACAATCAGCTCCGGATAGGAAGTCTGATATTCACCTATCGAGAGGATGATATGCTTTCTCTCATCGATGAATATGACGGCGCAGAATACGTATTCAGGCGAGTAACCCCTGATTTGGTGGGCACATGGCATTTTTCCTTTATCCTGGCAGAGAACGGAATGGTACTGAATCTTGCAGAAAACGGATTGCCCCCTTCCTTTACCCTGAATTCTGACGGAACAGCGCAAATGAACATGGAAGGCGAAATCCTGAATGATTTCTGGCAGCAAAAAGGCAATCGGGTCTACGATTCATCAGGCAGCTTCTTCACCTATGAAGACGGCATGCTCATCATGGAAGATGAGGGATATCGGATAATGCTGGTCCGGGCCGACGCCGCCAAAACAGACAATAAAGCCCCTCGCCCGGCAAAAAGTGCCGCTGAATTTGATGGTCACTGGGTAACCTGTACCATTGAAACCATAGGTGTGGAGATTCCGGCCAGTCAGATTATGATGGGTTTCCAGATTCGGCCATCTATTCATCACGCTTCCGGATGAAACCCAAGCTGAGCTTATCCTGTGGGAAGACGGAAAGCTGATTTTTCGCCTCGCCGCCATTGAAGAGGACGCACTGGACTACATCCTGGTAAAAGCAAACTGAAAATCAAAAAGACTTTCGACAGCAATTGGTCGAAAGTCTTTTTCTTTGGTTAAAGCTGCTTATTCCTCGTCCAGCACGCTCCAATAAGCTTCTTCATCCCCTGCGAAGCCCATCACGGTTACTGCTTCCCCCAAAGGAGACAGCACAAAAGCAGTGTACCGCCGATCTGGGGCCGCCACGGAGGCTTCCGGCCCGTAAAAATGCAGAATCCATGCCCGCTCGCCCCAGGGATGCCAGAAAGCAGAGGTAAACGCCGCCCCCATTTTCAAGGCCGCCAGTTCCTCAGCCTCTGCCCCCAGATGCTCTGTCAAGGCTGCAAGTGCCGCCGTACAGGCTTTCTCATAACCGATATCCTCTTCATCCGGCAGATCGCAGGAAAGGGCCGTATCTTCCCCTGCGGCGTCGGGGGCCACGCCATATTGCTGATAAAAAGCCGCCTTCTCCCGATAATCCCAAAAAAGCGGATCTCCCAGCCGCTGCTGCCATTCCGTCAGGGCACGCTGGGCCGCATCATAGCGCTGCTGCCATTGCCGCCAACGCTGAAAGGCCAGATAGAATCCATCCGGATTGCCATAATCCAGATAGGTATACCGGCTTTCCCCTTCCACCGTAACGGCGATCACCCCATCATCCGCCAGACCGGGCAGGGTGAAGGTAATCTGCCACCATGCCCGCTCATAATCGACAGGCTGGGAAGCCAGGGCATCCTCTTCCCCCAATAGCACCACCACCGGGGTCAGCAGCGCGGTCTCCTCCTCCGTCAGGCCGCAGCTGTCCCTTAAGTATTCCAAAGCCAGTTGGCAAGCCTCCAGCACCCGGGCCTCCGCTTCCGGGATGGCCTCCTCCCCCATACCGGGAATTGCCAGCAGCAGCGCCAGCAGCAGCGCTATCCATTTCTTCATTTTCCTTCTCCTTTATTCTGCCTTCCGGGCCAGGATATGCCACCGGTCATCCCCCGGCCGGGGGGCGCTCATCCGCTGGCGGCCATAGAATGTAATTCCCTCAAATCCCGCCTGCTGCAGCCAGAGCGTCAATTCCTCTCTGCTGTGAGCACGCTGCATCTGGCTTTCCTCAAAGCGCTGATAGCGCCCATCCGCCTGCCGTTCAAAGATGGACAGATTCATCTGCACACAGCCGGTTCTTTCCTGATAGGCATTGCGCCAGATAAAGGCAATTTCCTCGTCATCGGAAAAAAGGGTATTGTTCCCCAATGTATTTTGCAGCTTTTCCGGGGTGGATACATCAAAGATCAGGATACCGCCGGGACGCAAGGCCTGGAAAGCAGCAGCAAAAAAAGCCTGCGCCTTCTCCGGCCCGGTAAGATAATTGACCCCATCACAGGTGGCCAATACGCATTCCACCCGCCTTGGCACCTGCAATTTGGTCATATCCTGGCACACAAAGGGGATATTCACCCCTGCCGCCCCTGCCTTTTCCATGGCCAGGGCCAGCATATCCTGGGAAAGATCCACCCCTGTCATCTGGTATCCAGCCCGGCGCAGGGGGATGGTAATGCTGCCGGTGCCGCAGGCGCATTCCACGCACCGTTTTCCCGGGCCAATCCCCGCCCCCTCCATCAGCTGCTGATAATATCCGGCCCAGGCGGCGTAATCCACCTGATCCATCAGCCGGTCATATACCCTGGCAAATGCGGTATACATGCCTTAATCCTTTCTCTGCTTTCGCCTGCGGGCGCCCATTTTTCCCCCGATCCGCCCGCTTTCTGCGGCGCTCAGGCCGGCCCAGCCCACCTGCATCAGCTTGTCCATCAACCCGGCTTCCCGGGCTGCCTCGTATTTTTGCCTTTCCTTATCAGAAAGCATGCGCATACCATCTTCCCTCCCGTCTTGCGGTGATGAAAATAGTATGCGCATGATCAAAGAAATTTAGAGATATCAGATTTGCAGGGAATCATCCTGCTTGGCAATTTCTTCTTCTTCTTCCTCTTCGTCATCGTCCTCCGCTTCAGCCATACCCCGGTTCACCTTGGCCCCTTCGATGCGGGAATTGATATACTTATCGAAAACGCCGTTGGTGAAGCTGGCGAAAATAAAGCGGGACATGGTGAAACCAATCAGGATATAGTAGCCGCCCAGGAACAGCAAGGCGTAGATCATCACATTGCCGGATCCCATCAGCGCCACCAGCAGGAACAGGGCGGCGGGCAGCAGAGCGGCCAGCCGGATCCCCACAGTATGAGGGAGCCGTGCGATCGTCAGCAGCATGCCGTTTTTCACCAGGGTCTTGAAATTCATCTTATAGCTGACCATCAGGGGATAGAAGAAGGTGCAGGCCAGCAGCCACACCAGGCCCAGGGTAAGGGTGAGCATCTGAGGCACCACGAATATGACGCTCTGCGCCGCCATACTGCCGTAGAATTGCCAGCAGGTCCACAGGATCATGGGCACAAACCCGGTGATAGCAGAAATACCCAGGCCCTGCTTCCAGTTGGCCTTTACGGCATCCTTAAAATCGCTCCAGATGAAGGCATGCTCATCCCGGGACCAATTACGGGTAATATGGGCCACGCCCGCCTGCACAGGGCCGGTGATGAGAATGCAGGGGATCAGAAGCAGCAGCGCCCGGTTCAACCGTTCGAGAAGATACTGGCGTTGGCTGAGGGCAAGAATATCCTTATTGGATACTTCTGCCAGTTCAGGCTGCTCCAGGCGGCTCTTTTCAATGCTGGCATTCAGGGTATCGGCCATTTCCTGGGTGAAGGATTCGGTCACGGTGCCATCAGCCAGATAATTGCTGTATTCGATACTGCTGACGGTGGCATTGATCGCATCGCCAATGAGGCTGGCGATCACAATAATCACAGGCAGCCACACCAGCACCGTCATCAGATTGAGCCGGAACAAGCCGGAAAGCCGTACCCGAAGCATATCCCAAAAAAGCTGCCACCGATTCTGCGGCAAATCTTCCTTGCGGAAATCGCCTTTACCGCTCTTTCCGTAATAGAAGTTGTTCATCATTTTTTCAAACATGAAAACCAATCCTCTCTATATCTGTACATCTATCATAGTATAACACAGATTTCTCAAGAAAGGAACACCTATTCTTCCGGGGAAATACAGGAATTTCTCGCAGTGGGAATCACGAAGGAAAATTCACTACCCTTGCCCACTTCGCTTTCCACCTGCACATTCACATGCATCTTCTGCAAAATTTCCTTGGCAATGGACAAGCCCAAACCGCTGCCCTGATCGCTGCGGCCCTTTTCAGCCTGATGAAAGCGATCGAAAGCCAGCCGGCGGGTTTCCGCATCCATGCCAATGCCGGTATCCTTCACATAGAAACGCACGCCGCATGCCGCTTCCTCCGCACCGATCCATACATTCCCCCCGGCGGGAGTATATTTCCGGGCATTATCCAGGAAGATAGTGAGCACCTGAGACAGCCTGTCTTCATTGAAGCAGATATCCGGCAGCGGCTTATCCGGCAATACCCGTTCGAATGCAATCTGTTTTTCCGCAAACAGCCGGGCATTCAGATCCTCAAGTTCGCATACCAATTCGTTGGGATCAATCCGCTCCGTTTCAAAAGCAGCCGGATTGGACTGCAGGGAAGACAGCTCCAGCAAATCATTCACCAGCCGGGATAGCCGGGTGACCTCATCCACGATGATGGTATAATACCGCTGGCGATCCTTTTCCTCGGTAACCAGTCCATCCCGCAAACCTTCCCCCAGCCCCCGGATAGAGGAAAGGGGCGTACGCAGTTCATGGGAAATATTGGCCACGTAATCATGACGGGTACGGTCCAGCCGCTCCTGTTGGGTGATATCACGGATCAAGGCCACCGTGCCCCGCCGTTTTCCATCCTGGGCGGGAAGACGGGAGATGACATAATACAAAATACCATCATCCACAGCGATTTTTCCGTCCCAGGCGTCTGCTTCCTTTTCTTCCCGAAGGGCGGTAAGCACCGTTTGCCTGGCGGGAGATCCTATATCCCCCAGCAGCTGCCGGGCCGCCGTATTCTCGTGGAGAATGCTGCCATCCCGCTCCACCGCCAGAATGCCCTCCGTCAGTCCCTCCAGGATCAGGCTCATGGTTTCCTTATCATATCTCAGTTCCTGGAAGGCGCGGGCCACCGTGCGGCTCATATGGTTCATGGCCCGGGCGATCTCCCGCATTTCCTGGCCGGGCAGATCCTCCGGCAGCAGCACCTGCTCCCCTTCAATGAGGCGGGAGGCCATTTCCGTGATCATACGGGCCGGGCGCGCCACCCGTCTGGCGGTAAAAGAGCAGATCAGCAGCACCAGCACCAACGCCGAAAGAGAGGAAATCAGCAGCCGGGTGCGGTATGAAACGGCCGCGCTGGATACCATCTGCATGGGCCGACCCGCCAGCACATATCCGCCTTCCACCCGCTCCCCCATCAGCATCATGATGGCGCCGCTCTGGGGATGGGGCAGGATCACCGCCCCATCATTTTTCAGGAAGGACAGCATCTCCGGCAATACGTCCCCTGCAAAATAAGGGGCTGCCCTTTCCGTGTAGGCGATCACCTTTCCATGCTCATCCGCCAGCAGGTAAAAGGCCCCCTCCGCATTGAGGGCGGGGTTCACCGCCTGCTTCAGCTCATTCCGGTCAATCTTCCCCTGCTGATAGCGGTACAGCATATCTCCGGCTGCCTGTACCCGCTCCGCCAGAGAGGAATAATTGGCGGCAGTATAATAATCATTGAAAAAGTAGGTGCTCAAGCCATAAAAAAGCACCGTCAGCGCCAGAATCGCCAGCATCATGAGAATGAGAAAGCGGGTAATATACGACGACCACTTAGGCACCCTCCCGCACCTCCGTCTTGTATCCCACTCCATATACGGACCGCAGAAGAATATCCGTTTCCTCCGGCAGTTTTTTCCGGATCCGCTTGATGCTGGTATCCACCACCCGGGGATCGCCGTTAAAATCGAAGCCCCAGATATTATCCAGCAGCTGCTCCCGGGTGAACACCTGTCGGGGATGGCTGGCCATCAGGTGAAGAATTTCCACTTCTTTGGGGGAGAGCAGCACGCTTTCTCCCTTCACCCGCACTTCATAGCAACGCAGATCAATCACGGTATTGCCAATCACCAGCTTGCCCTGTTCCGGCTCTGTCTGCATTTGGTTCATCCGCCGGAAAATCACCTGGATGCGGGATACTACTTCCCGGGGCGAGAAGGGCTTGACCATATAATCATCCGCTCCCAAAGCAAAGCCCAGCAGCTTATCCACTTCCTCCCCCTTGGCGGTAAGCATAATCACCGGGGTCATGGATACCGCCCGGATATCGGCGCATACCTGGGTACCGCTGCGGCCGGGCATCATGATATCCAGTATCACCAAATCAGGCCGCATGCGGTTGAATGCTTCCATCACATCGTCCCCCCGGAACACCGAATACACCTCATATCCTTCCCGTACCAGATACATCCGCAGCGATTCATGAATGCCGATTTCATCATCGGCGATCAGGATCAGTTTCTTTTTATTCATGAGAATCGTCCTTTCACAGGTTCCGTTGCATTTCATTATACCACGCCGCTGCAAATCCCGGCAAGAGCTGCCACATATGCGCCGTAATTGGCGCCGTTTCCATAAAAAAGCGGCCGCGTTTTACGGCCGCACTAATATACGGATTATCAGAATTTTCCGCTGCGGCCTCCAAAGCTGCCGCCGGAACTGCTGCGGAAGGTGGAGCTGCCGCCCCCGGAACGGCCGGAATTGGACTCGATCTTCCGGCGGACAGTGGTGGTATACAAATAAATATCCTGGCGGCGGGAAAGCTGGAAGGATCCCGCCTCCACATAATCCCCGGCGGCAGCCTTTCGCCGGACAGTTTTCATCTGGTTCTTCAGCATCGCCATCACCATCAGGGTAATCGCCGCCGAAACAATAAGGACGATGGGCATCGCTTCCATGATGCTCTCCCCGGCGGTTCCCCCCTGAATCAGGGCTTCTTCCGTATCCTCCAGAAATAAATTCATGGCAGTATAGTATTGCCCGTCAGACAGAAAGGGCTGGATATGCTCATGAATCCGATCAATACCCCGATCCGTAAAAATACGGATGGCGCTGCCATGAGTAACGGTACAGTAATCCCTTTCTCCCATGGAGATCAGGAAGATCACCCCGTCTTTTTCAGGACCATAGCCATAGCCCATCGTTTCAAAAAAATCGGCGGCATACAGCTTCACTTCTTTTCCATCCAGGGATAAATTGGTAACAATAGCCACATCCATCTGATAAGTCTCCCGGATGGCGTCGATTCTTTCTTCCAGCCGTTCCTCCTGAGCATTGGTAAAAAGACCGGCGGCATCGTATACCCGGCTCTCCCCCAGGGCGGGCAGCGCAATACAGCAAAGCAGCAGGGCGATCAGCAATCCTTTTTTCATTTATATCACCCCCAGCTGTGTAAGAAGCCAAACAATGCCATAGCCCGCCAGGGCTGTGCCGGTAAACACCCCGACCATCCATTTCCAGAACTTTCCTTTGTCGGTGGGCAGATCGCCGATGAAGCGGCCGGTCTGGCCGTTCATGGCAAAGGTGAATACCTGATCCCGCCAGCGGGTGTTCAGCATCCATACCGGAAACAGCACCTGGCGCACCTTTCCATGCTCCATTTCAATCTGAGTATTGGCAGGAATGGCGGTGGTATAACCAAGCACCGTGCTGTCCATCAGGCCCTTCACGCTGGCGCGGATGCGGTCATTGGCCCGGGGCTGGCAGGCAGCGGCGTCCACATCGTAGCGCTGGGCCTGATAGCCGCTGAGGTAAGCGATCTGAAAATCCTTCGTCAAGGCGGCATCGAAGGGCTCAATGGATTCCATCATGGCGTCATCCATTTTGCTGGATCCATCCACCGGCACCTGCTTAAAGCGCACATGACCGCCCCTTCGCACCAGGAAGTGAGCGGTGCGGGTCACTTGATACTGGCCCTCCCTGCGGCTGGTCACTCGGGTGGCCTTATAGGTCATATCTGCTTCCGCCTCGCACTGGAACAGCCAGAAGGGCACATACACCCCGGTGATCTTTTCGATCCGGCTTTCATCGCAAAAGCCCTTGGGCAGCAGCCGCTTTCCCTTGCAGTAATTGCGAAAGGCGTCCTGGGCCTCTTTTTTGCTCATCTGAAAGGGCAGCACGCCCTCCGGCCGATAGATGCCGGATAGTACTCCAGGCAGAATGGAGGGGCTGCCGCAATAGACACATTCGGTGGCGGCGGTCACCTCATCGGCCAGAATTTCTGCACCGCAGCCCTGGCAGCGATAGGCCTTCAAATGGGCGGCCTCTTCCGGGGCGAAGGCCGTTTCCTCCACCCGCTCCCAGTGCATTTGCTCATCGGTGGTATTCTCCACGTGCACCTCGGACGCTTCTTCGATGCCCTCCAGAGGGAAGGTATTCTGACAGGAGGGACATTCCAATTCCTGTGATTTGCTGCCAAATACCAGCGTAGCGCCGCAGCAAGGGCAGCCATAGCGGGTGGCTTCCATACCGTCAGGCCTCCTTTATCAAAGGCTGAATTTTGAAAAAGGGCAGGATTATTCCTTGCCCTCATAACGTCTGCAGATGGTGTATTTTGAAATGGCGGATTGCACTGCCTCCGGGCAGGCGTAGGAAAGCAAATCGGCAATGTAGGGAGGAAGCAACCGATTGTATTTCACCTCCAGAATGGTCTGATCATAATCCAGCACCGGGATGGTGGGAATATGGGGATTAAACAGATCAATGCTGGAAAGGCCGGTCCGCAGCTTCATATCAAAAGTAATGCGCACTTCCTCTGCCGGGTGCAGATATGCTTCCCGTTCATAGTCCACAATCACCACAGGATGCAAAAGCTTGGTGCGCATTTCCCGATAAACATCCCGCAGCAAACCGGATTTTGTGTATTCCAGGCCGGCGGGATCCCCGGCAATGATCTGATCGGCCAGATCCCGGGTGATCTTCGCAGAGCGCTTGGAGATCATGGAGCCCACCTTGGTTTTGCACTCCATGAAAATTTCCTTATCCTGCAGGTTATAGATGCGCATGCGGTATTTATCCCGATCCTTTACACCGTCCACCTTATCATAATAGGCGTCATCAAAAATGGTATCGAAATACAGGGAACGGATGTGATAGCTGCCCCCGTTCCGCACCGCATTGGGATCCAGCTTCAGCGCCCCCTTCAGCGTCCGGGAAAGCACTTCATACTGGGTGCGGGTGATATAGAATTTCAATTCATGGCGAAGGGGAAGGGCCATTTTTTACGCCCCCGCTTCCGTCTGGGTGGCAACCAGGGTGGCATCATGCACGCCGTTGATATCCAGCATGGTGCTTACGATATTGGCCCGGTGATCCAGGCGGATTTCCACGGTCATTTCGGCGCCGGCGCGGGTAACGGTCTTGGACCGCATCCGATAGAACCGCACGCTGCGCTTCAGCTCGGCCTCGATATCGGCTTCCACATATTCGTCATAGTGCAGCACCAGCAGATAGCCGTTGGGGGTACGCAGCCGCATATAGGAGATGCCCAGCATAATCACGGAAATGCCCAGCAGCGCAATCAGGGCAATGATATAGGCATTGGCACCCAGCAGTATGCCCATGGTGATGGACCAGAACATATAGGCGGTATCCAGGGGATCCTTCACGGCGGTACGGAAACGGACGATGGACAGGGCGCCCACCATGCCCATGGACAGAGCAACATTGCTGCCGATGGCCATAACCACAGGGGTAGTGACCAGGCACAGGAGGATCAGGGTGAGAGTGAAGGAGGGGGAATAGAGCACGCCCCGGTAGGTCTTCTTATACACCAGGGAGATAATCAGCCCGCACAGCAGGGCGGCCACCAGGCCCAGGGCCACATTCAGGGGCGTAAAGCTGGACAGCTGATTGGCCAGCCAGTCGGAGCCGCTGGCCCCGTTATTCACCAGATCATTAAAGGTAATATTGCCGTTGTTGATGGTGCCGGTAAGAAGCGAAAGTGCATGCATGTTAGTTTCCTCCCTGTTTTCTTGATGTAATAGTACACGATTTACGGCCGTCTGTCAATTATCGGCATTAAGTTCCGGGCTGGGCAGGCCGGGGCCCGAAATAGTGCAGCATCTGGCTGTCAGAAAGCCCCCAGAATTTCTGGAACATATCCCACAGTTTATAGGGCCGGGCTGTCATGGTTTCATTCCGCATACGGTTGACACGCACCTGCCAATAGCGCATATAGCCGTCCCCGGTGGTGGGAGAATCGATATTGATGGTGGGTTCCTTGTAGGGGGCCCAGCGGGCGTAATGATAGGGCAGCTCCGGCTTGATGATGGCGGCGCATTCATCCAGCATGGCCTGCATTCTTTCCACCGTCAGGGCCTGGAACACCTGGCCAAAGCGGGTGAGCAGCTGCTCCCTGAGCACATCGGATTCATAAATCTTGCGGAAAATCACGTTGTTGATTTCCTGTTGGCCCATGCCCTCCGGCTTCAGATAGGATCGGGGGCTTTCAAAGCTGGAGTTGTACATGCCGTAATCCAAATCAAACATCAGGCATTTCCATTTACCCCCGGGTAATTTGTAATACATGATGTTACCAGGGTCGCTGTCCCCAAAAAAGCCCTTGATGCAGAACCATTCAATAAAGCTTTCCACATCAATATTATCCAGGATATACTGCAGATCCTCGGGTTTGTTATTGGGCTCCAGGGTTTTGAATTTGGTGAGCATAGCCCGGTATTCCTTGGAATCAGCCGTGGTACCCTGCACCAGGGACCAATTGCCCCGGGCGATGACGATGTTTTCGTAGATTTCCCGATCCTTTTCCAGATCCAGGCCCTCATGCTGGGCGATGGAGAAGCGATCCTTCCGCTCCCGCATGTTGTAATGGCCCCAGTACTGGCCGTTCAGGTATACCACCACCGGCTTCCAATCCAGGGTGAGGATGGGAGAATCCAGGTATTCATCGATGAGCCTTGTCTGCACCACGTCGGCAACCCGCGTCCACACGTTATCGTTGCCGGAATTTCTCAGGGTGAAGGATTTATAGTAATCATAGTCCCGGTTTTCAAAGAGGGGATAATTGAAATACTTTTCCCCCAGGGACGCCTGGGCACGGATTTTGAAGGATTTCTGGGGCATATCCAGGCTGTATGCTCCAAGCAGATCCATCTTGATTCCCTGGGAAATATAGGCCGTGCCCGTTTCCGCATCAAAGATTTCCACATAGGCAGGCCGGTCGATTTTTCCCCAGTTGCGGTAAACAGGGGTTTCAAAGGGCAAATCGCTCTTATCCACCACGGTGCCGTATCTAAGATCGGGATCCTCGCTCATCAGGCCCGTCTGGCTGTCCCACAGTTCAAAGGGATCGCACACCAGGGAAACGATGTCCAGCTTATGATATACCTTCAGCAGATAGGTGGCCGTCACCGTATCAGAGGGCTGCAATCCCCCCTGAAAAGCCCGGGCACGGATAACCGTGGTTCGGTTCAGGGTGATGGGGCCGGTATATTCCTGGCTGTTTTCCAAAGTCGGGATGGCCCCATCGGTGGTATAGCGCACCCGGGTGCCCTGGGGCACCGTGATATGCACCTGCACATCTTCCTGATACACGCCGCCGGCCGTTTCAATCACCGGCGCCTGAGTGTAGCCGTAAAAACCCACGCCGTTGACCTGGCCGGGTGTGGGCGCATCATAATAAAAAAAACCGTTGTTATTCAGGGTACGGCCATAGGATACGTCCGTAGGGATCTGAGGCAGATATACCCTGTCCAGAATCCGGCCTTCCGCATCGGACAGGCACATGATTTCCTCTCCCGTCCTTGTCAGAGAAAAGGAGGCCCGCAGCCGGGCGGTATTGGTGTTCATCCCTGTAAAGCCATCCAGCAGAATCACTTTATACTCCCCTGGAGAAATGGACGTTCCCTGGGGGAACGTCCATTTTCTGGGCCAGCCAATATTATCGCTGAGACCCCAGCCGGATAAATTCCAGGTATAGGCGCTGGAGTTATAAATTTCGACGTAATCCCCCGGCTCCGCATCCCCAAATGCCTTCACCTGATCGGCAGAGGACATGATCTCAGAAATATACACGCCGGTATGATTCATATTGCGCAAATACTGATCCGCCCGGTTCATTCCTGCCTGGGTATTGGGGCCCAGGGGGGTGGGAAGGGTAAAATCCATCCATTCGGTCAGATTATCCGGGTTGCGGCCATAGCTCATATCCCGCTGCACCCCGGTTACCACCACCCGGTCAATCATCTGGCCGGCCAGATTGGAAAGCACGATGGTTTCCTCTTCCCCATTGATGGAGAAGTTCGTGTGGGGGATACCGTCCGCCTGAACCTTATCCTTGCCGGAGCAATAAACCAGATAGTATCCGCCGGCAGGGATCACCGCATCCTTGGGGAAGGTCCACTTGACCAGCTTGGTTTCATCATCGGACAGGGCCAGATTGGCCAGGGAAATATCCTCATCGCTGATGTTGAACAACTCCACCCAGTCGGATACCTCATCATCCTCATCCCGAATGCCGGAACGGGGAGAGGGGGCCACCTCATTGATCATCAGCACCCCGGGGGTGATGGAATACTGGGCCAGATATGCCTCGTGCCCCTCCGGGCCATTGGCAAAGCCGGGGGAATAATCGTAGGTTTTGATGTATTGGCCGCCCTCCATCATAGAAAGGCTTTCATCGCTGTTGAGGGTAGGCACTTCCACGCTGTCGATGACCACGCCGGAATTGTCAAAAAGATAGATATGTTCCTTGCCCAGGGAAGAAATCTTGAATTTGGCATGGAAGGTGCCGGCGGGGTTATCCCGGTTCACGTCATCGCAGAAAACCACCACCCGGCCATCCGCCGCCAGCGTCACATCCGGAAAGAGGAAAATAATCCGATCGCTGCGGTCGGACAGGCCCACATGCTTTAAGTTCATGGGCACATCCAGGGTGTTATGGATTTCAATCCAGTCGCCGAAGGAGCCCGTTTCATCCGGCAGCGCCGCCGCGTTATCGCTCATCACTTCGGAAATGCGCAGCCCGGCATGAGAGGATACCTCCCCCGTAGCCACATTCAGGGCTTTTTGTACCGGCTCCTTGGGCATCACCAGCACCAGCAGCACCAGCGCGGCCGCCATCACCGTAAGCAGCATCACTTTGCTGTCCTGTTTATTATATCGATTGCGCTTGCTGCGCGGATATTTTTCCATCTTTTTTTCCTCCTGGAAGGGGGCATTGGGCGCCGCCCGGGATATCAATAGGCGCAAATGGACAATTTCCGCCCATTCGCCCGCTCATTATACCATAGAAATCACAATCGGGAAAGGGCTATCCGCTATTTCTGAAAAAAAGTTTACAGAATTCATACAAATTTATAAAGAAAATGCTGTTCTTTCCGGTCATACCGCCCTTTCGCCGGGCATATGCTCATTTCGAAAGCAGGCATCGAGCAAAAGGAGGCATGGCCATGGCGCAGCAGAAAGTTGCATCTCCCCATCCTTTATACCGGGATATTGCCCGGCGTACCCAGGGGGATATTTATATCGGTGTGGTAGGGCCCGTCCGCACAGGAAAAAGCAGCCTCATTGCGGGGCTGATCGATAAGCTGGTGCTTCCCCTGATGGAGGAAAGCCCAAGAAAGCAGCGGCTGCGGGATGAAATGCCCCAGCCCGCCTCCGGACGGCAGGTGATGACCACCCAGCCCCATTTCTATCCCGGAGAAGGGGCGGCGGAAATCCGCCTGGAGGAAGGGATGGACGCCCGGGTGCGGCTGGTGGATTCGGTAGGCTATCTGATCCCCGGCGCCCAGGAAGGGGAAGAGGCACGGATGGTATCCACCCCCTGGGCGGACAGGGATCTTCCCTTTGAAGAGGCGGCGGCCCTGGGCACCCGGAAGGTGATGGAGGATCATGCCCAGATGGGGCTGGTAGTCACCTGCGACGGCACCGTATCCGATCTACCCCGCTCCGCCTATGTGCAGGCGGAAGAACGGGCGGTGCATCAATTGCAAGCCCTGGGCAAACCCTTCGCCCTGGTGCTCAATTCCGCCCAGCCGGACAGCCGGGAGGCCGTTTCCCTCCGGGAATCCCTGGAGAATAAATACGATGTACCCGTCACCCTGATGAACGTAAAGGAAATGGAAGCCGAAGACATCAGCAAACTGCTTTCCTCCGTTTTGATGCAGTTTCCCCTCCGCCAAATCCGCTTCACTCTTCCCGAATGGGTGGGGGCGCTGGAGGAGGATCACTGGCTGCCCCGGCACATCCTGGAATCCGTCCGCGCCCTGGGCGGGGAGATACGCACCATGCGGGATAAAAAGAATGTGGCCGCTGCCTTTTCTGCCTCTCCCCATTTGATGCCGCCCCAGGACGAGGAGGCCGCCCCGGGGGATGCCGCCCTTTCCTATACCCTGCCCCTGAAGGATGGCCTATTCAACCAAATCCTGTCAGAGCAATGCGGAGAAGAAATCCATGGGGACGCCCATCTGCTCTCCCTGATGAAAGAAATGACCCGGGCCAAGCGGGAATACGACCGGGTGGCCGGCGCCCTTAGCGAGGTGGCCCGGACAGGATACGGCCTGGTGCCCCCCGCCATGGAGGATATCGCCCTCCAGCAGCCGGAGCTGATGCGCCAGGGAAGCCGCTGGGGCGTGCGCCTGAAAGCCAGCGCCCCTGCCCTGCATCTAATCCAATCGGAAATTGAAACGGAAATTGCCCCGGTACTGGGCGCCCAGGAGCAGAGCGAGCAATTCGTCCGTCAACTGCAGCAGCAGTATGATCAGGATCCGGCCGGGCTGTGGGATACCAATTTCTTCGGCCGCTCTCTCCAGAGCCTGATCCAGGAGGGCCTGTCCGGCAAGATGCTCCGCATGCCCCCCGACGCCCGGGAAAAGGTGCAGTCCGCCCTATCCCGGATGCTCAACGAAGGGGAAGGCGGCATGATCTGCATCCTGCTGTGACGGGATAAATTCCATTGTTTGTCACATTATCGCCATAAAATGCGGGGATTTGGGGCTGTACAAGGAAGGAAAAATGCGGTATGATACTGAGTGGATCATCCACTTTATCATAAAGCGAGGCTGCTGATTTTGTATACGCAACAGGATTACAACGATATCTCCGCTCAATTGAAAAAGCGTTCCTGGCTGATGATGGGGCTGCCCGCCCTGCCGGCGCTGGCCATCATTGTTTATTCCGTGATCACCCGCACCGCCTGGCTCACCCAACTGACCACCTGCGTGCTGGGATGCTATCTGCTGTTTGTCCGGGGGCTGTTCATCGCCCCGGTAGCGGCCTATAAACAGCATCTGACCAACGTGATGCAGGGCAGGGTGCGCACCTACACCGGCGCCTTCAAGGAAATGGAAGAAGAAAAAGTGCTGCGGGACGGGGTATATTTTTACCCCATGCTCATCAATGTGGGCCGTATGCAGGATGAAGAGGATGACCGGCTTTTCTACTACGACGCCAATCTGACCCTGCCCCCCTGGCAGGTGGGGGATCGGATCACCGTTACCGCCCATGATAAGGCCCTGGGCAAATGGGAATGGGCCGAAAATAAAGAACATGCTTGAAAATGGTTGCATTCTGGTATGCGTCACCGTGCAAAAGGATTGCGGCAGGCTGATTGAGCGGGGCAGGCAGGCCGCAGACGGCGCTTCCCTTCCCCTGCATGTGCTGCACGTCAGCGCAGGAAAAGGGCTGCTGGGCAATCCCGATGCGGCGGAGGCCCTCAATTATCTCTATTCCCTGGCCCGCCAGGCGGATGCAGAGATGAATATCCTCTATGAAGCAGATGCCGCCGGGGCCATCGCCCGGTATGCCCGGCAAAACGGCGCCAGGCAGATAATCATGGGGCCGGATAAGAGCGGCTTTGCCACGCGGCTGGCAAATCTTCTGCCCCCAGATGCGCAGGTGCTTTCAGAGGGGGACGGGGCCAACTGATCCTATCCAAAACACAAAAAAGGTATCCCGGCAGGGCCAGGGTACCTTTTTTCTTTTGTCCGCTCACATGGCAGGAACGGGCAGCATCTCCTCCCCGGGAACAAGAGGCGTCTCATCTGCATTCTCCTGCACCGGTTCCGCTTCCTCCGTCAACTGGCTCTCCGCCAGGGGCTGCAGCGCTCCCATCACCGCCGAAAACAGGGATTCCTCTCCCCCATTGCCCAGAACCGGGGCGGGGGCGGGGGTCTGTGTAGGGGCGGGGGTCATCAGAACGGCCAGGGCCTCCTGCAGACGCTGCTCCGCCCATTCCTTATCCGCATGTGCCTGAACCAGCTGCTGTTCCATCTCCACAGCAGCGGTCAAATCCGCCTCCATCCGGGCAATGCGCTCCTCCGCCTGCTGAAGCTGCAGGGAAAGGGCCGCCTTTTCTTCTTCCATGGTCTGCTGCAAAAGGGCATAGGCGTCCCTCTCCAGATAGGCAGACTCCAGCATTTCTTCCAATTCCGTCACTTCCTTATCATGGGCCGTTTCCGCCTTCTTCAGCTGCTTTTCCAGCTTCTCCGCCTCGCCCTTCCAGGCATTACGCTGGGACGCCATGCCGCTCATGGTCAGCATTCCCGCCCCCAGAACCACACACAACAGCAATACCAGAATCTTGTTCATATCCGTCACTCCTCCTTGCTCTGCCCGAACTGATCATTTCGTTCGTTCAGGTATAAGCTGACCGAAAACGCTGCAAAATATGCCCGAAAAACAAAATTCAGGGAGGGTAAATGCCATGGAAAAGAATCACAATGCCAATTGGAAGCGCCGGGGACTGATGGCGCTCATCAGCCGGGAAGTGCGCAGCGACGTGCTGGGCAGCTACACCGGCATCCCCGCCGACGAAGACGACGATCAGCCCGTCCAGGACGCAGACGACCTGTAAAACCTTCAAATCAAGGGTTTCATTTCCGTAAAAAAGGTGTATAATAAGGATGAACGCAGACCGCCAAAACCAAGTGGGCGCCATGAGGAGGCGGCAGGCTGCGGGACAGAATTGTTTCCCTTGAGGGTAGGAGCATTCCGGGCCCGAGAGCGAAAGGAGGCAGCATCATGGGTATGTATTTTGACGGGGCATAAGGCTTTTTTCCTGTGCTCCGTTTTTTTGTGCAATGATATTCCGGAGGCGTTTCCATGGAAGAAAGAATCGGTTTTATCGGCATTGTGATCGAAGATCTGGCCCAAACTGCCCGGGTGAACCAAATCATTTCCCAGTATCAGGAGATGATCACCGGCCGCATCGGCGTGCCCGATCACGACCGCAAAATGGCGGTTATCGGCCTGCTCATCCGGGGGGACGCCCAAAGAGTGGGCGCATTTACAGGCAAGTTGGGCAATGTGCCCGGGGTGCAAGTGAAAAGCGCCATGACCAAATCTGAAAGGAAAGAAGAAAAATGAAAAAGCTCGTTAAATTGCTGGCCGTTGCCCTGTTGATCGTTTCCCTCCCCTTCGTTTATGTTACCGCTGAAGAGGCCCCTGTTGTCACCCGGGTGGGCGGCCTGAAGGGCCCCACCGGCATGGCCCTGGCCCATATGATGACGGAAAATGACGGAAGCTATCAGTTCACCCTGGCGGGCGCCCCCACCGAAATCACCGATCTGGTGATCAAAGGGGATGTGGATATCGCCGCCGTGCCCATCAACCTGGGCGCCGTGCTGTATAACAAGACCCAGGGCGGCGTAAAGGGCCTGTCCCTCATCACAAGGGGCATGCTGTATGTGCTGGAAAAGGGCGATTCCATCCAGTCCGTTGCCGATCTGGAGGGCAAGAATATCATCGCCGCCGGCCAGGGCTCCACTCCCGAATACGTAACCAATTTCATCCTGGACGCCAACGGCATTTCTGCCAACGTGGAATTCAAGAGCGAGCACGCCGAGGTTACCACCCTGGCAGTAAGCGGTCTGGCGGATATCATCCTGGTGCCCGAACCCCACGTCACCAATGTGCTGACCAAGGATCCCTCCTTCCGCATCGCTCTGGATGTGACCGAAGAATTTGCCAAGGCCGCCCAGCTGAAGGGCTATGAAAATGCTCAGCTTTCCATGAGCATCGTGATCGTACGCACTGAATTCCTTGAAAAACATCCCGATGCCGTGCAGAAATTTATGAAGGATCTGGATGCTTCCATCGCCTATACCGTCGATAATGTGGAGGCCGCTGCCCAGGAAATTGCCGCTCACGGCATCATTCCTGCTGCCGCCGTGGCTCAAAAGGCGCTGCCCAACTGCCAGCTGGTGTTCATTTCCGGAGAGGATATGCAGTCCCAGGCTGCCGCCCTCTATGAAATTCTCCACGCTGCCAAGCCCGCCTCCGTAGGCGGCAAGGTGCCGGATGACGGATTCTATGTAAAATAAGACAATCGATTCTGGCGGGGCTGCAGTGCGGCCCCGTTTTTTTCTGTGATCGGAATCCGCCGATTTCTGTCGAGCAAACAGCAGTTGCATTTGGTGCGCTCCTGTGCTATGATAAATTTGTATTTTTCTGCATATCCTTCCTGCCGAGGAAAGGAAATTCATCACCGGCCTTGCCGGAATTGCTTTGAAAGAGGACGTTTATTTTGAGTACATCCCGTTTTGCTTTATTTGTGGATCTGGAAAACTGCGGCGCCAAGGTGGCCACCCTGAACAACATATTGGAAAAGGTGAAAATCCGGGGGGACATCCTGCTGGGCAAGGTATACGGCTATACCGATCGTTTCAGCGATCTGAAGGAAATTCTGCTCTCCAATACGTTTACGGTGGTGCCTTCCCTGCGTCACGGCGTGGCCCAGAAGAATAATGCGGATATTCTGCTGGTGTTGGATGCCCTGGAGGTGGCCTACACCAATCCCCTCATCGATTCTTTCTGTATCGTATCCGGCGACAGCGATTACACCCCCTTGGTTGGCCGGCTCAAGAGCATGGGTAAATTTGTGCTGGGCATCAGCCGCAGCGAAGTGGCAAGCACTATTTTTATCAACGCCTGCAACGAATTCCAGTTCCTGGAATCCGTTTCCTCCGTCAGCCGGGACAAGCGCAGCAAGCAGAATAAATCCAAGGATGATCCCCTGGACGACGCCGGGCTGAACAAACTGCTGGAGGGCATTCTTTCCGAGCAGACCGACGAAGACGAAATGTATGCCAGCGAGCTGAAGGGCGTGCTGCTCCGCCTGCGGCCCGACTTCAACGAAAAGGCCTTCGGCTGCGCCTCCTTTGGCAAGCTGCTGAACAAGCTTTCCAATAAATTCGGTACCATTCGGGTAAAGAATGACAATTACAACGTGCTGGTTTCCCTCAATTCCGATGCGCCGGAAGAAGGAAACGGCAAAAAATCCCTCACCGCCGACACCTGGCGCGCCGCCTTTTCGGAGCAATTGCAGCATTATAAGGATGACGGCTTTGAGCGCATCAATCCCTCCATCCTCAAGGCCGATATCCAAACCGCATACCCCGATTTTTCCGAGCGTGCCATCGGCTTCAAGCGCTTTTCCGATGTCCTCAAACAAATGGAAAAGGACGGCCTGCTGAAGCTGGAAATGGACAACCAGCGCAATATGCTAATCAAGATGCTGTGACGGAATGGGAGAAATTAGGCGAGAGAGCCTTTCTTTTGAAAAAGAAAGGCCCTCTCGCGCTCTCCCAAAGAAAACTGCTTCTGGATCTTTCCAAGCCGCTTCCTATCAACCGATTTCCCAGCGAAGCATGGGGAACGATGGGCAGAAAAACTTCTCGTTGCGGCCTGAAAGGACGCATAAGAGGACGCCAGGAAAAGGAAGCGGCGAAGCATGCGCAAGCGTCAGCGCAGGGCATGCGATGAAATTCCCCAGTGGTACTTGATGGATAATTTCCTGTTTTTCCTTCGTTAATTGTTTGAAACCCAATCAAAGAGGAGGTTTTTTTCATGTATCCTCTCTATTCCGTCATCGTGCCCTGCTATAATGAAGAGGCCGTTTTGCACGAAACCCATAAACGCCTGACCCAGGTGCTGTCCAAAATGGATGGCGATTACGAAATCCTCTATGTGAACGACGGTTCCCGCGACCGCACGCCCCAGATCATCCGGGAGCTTTCCGCCGCCGATTCCCATGTGAAGGGCGTCCTGTTTGCCCGGAATGCAGGGCATCAGATGGCGGTAACCGCCGGGCTGGATTACGCCTGCGGGGATGCCATTATCATCATCGATGCAGATCTGCAGGATCCACCGGAAGTGATCCCCCAGATGGCGGAAAAATGGAAGGCCGGCAGCCAGATCGTTTTCGGCCAGCGGAAAAAGCGGGATGGGGAATCTGCCTTCAAAAAAATCACCGCCAGCGTCTACTATAAAATCCTTTCCTGGATGACCGGCGGCATGGTGCCAAGGGATACCGGGGATTTCCGGCTGGTAGATAAAAAAGTGGCGGACGTCATCCGCGGTATGCCGGAGCACGCCCGGTTCCTCGGGGAATGTTCGCCTGGGCAGGCTTCAAACAGGAGGCGCTGCTCTATGACCGGGACAAGCGTTTCGCCGGTGAAACCCATTATCCCCTGAAAAAAATGCTGAAGCTGGCGGCAGACGGCATCTTTTCCTTCTCAGTGAAGCCTTTGAAATTCATCACCTGGCTGGGTATGGGATTCATCGGCCTGACGGGAATCGCCTTTTTGACGCTGCTGATTCTGCTGATCTGCGGCGTGGCGGGAGGCAATTGGTGGCTGGCCGGGCTCGTTACCGGCTGTACCGGATTGATCCTGACCGCCCTTGGCATCGTAGGCGAATACATCGCCCGCATTTACGATGAAACCCGGGGCCGCCCCCTGTATATCGTAGCCGATACGGTGGGATTTGGGGATGAAGCATAAGCGCGGCACACCATCTTTCTCCAAAAAATCAATCCAATAAACGTTTTGTTCAATCCCGCACAAAGGAGGCCCTTTCATGTTTGAATTTCCCCCTTACGCCCAGGAAATGGTGCAAAATGCCCTGGATATGGGCGCCGTCAGCTGCGTGCCTTTCCATATTTCTCAGATTTGCTTTGACAGTCGCACGCTGCTCAAATGTATGTATGGCTGCAATGACTGGGGAAAAGGGCTCACCTGTCCTTCCAGGCCCAATAATCCCTCCCTCTCCGAATACAGAGAAATGCTCTCCCGCTATACCTGGGGCGTCATCATCGGCGGGCACAACAAGCACATCACCCAGAAGGTTTCCTTTGCTCTGGAGGGCGATGCCTTCGGTAAAGGATACTATTTTGCCTTTTCCATGAGCGATTGCGGCCTGTGCAAAGAATGTGCCGGGCATACGGACGGGGAATGCCGCCATGTGCGCCAGGCCCGGCCCGCCTTCCATAGCGTAGGCATCGACGTATTCAAAACCGTGCGTCAGTTTGGTCTGCCCATCGGCACACTGATTGATCCTGATACGGAAGAACAAAACTGGTACGCTGCCGTTTTTGTGGAATAAATGCAAAAAACAGTCCCCCGGAGCCACAAAAGCCTGTGGACTGTTTCCCGAATAAGGGACAATAGAAAAAAGACGCCTCCTGTTGTAGAATGAAAACTACGGCAGGAGGCATTTTTGATACTTGAATTGTCAAGTCAAGTGCAACAGCTGATTGAAGAAAACCTCAAAAGGAGATCTCCAGCCGAGGAATTTGCGAGGGCGAAGATTAAACTTGATGGTAAAGGCATCGAA
>SVGR01000153.1 GCA_015056265.1 Clostridiales bacterium | reverse complement strand
CCCCCACCAGGGGCATCGCCCCTGGACCCGTCCTCGGACGGAGAAAACTTAATTAACTAACAACTTCCCGATGAGGCAAGAAGAACGGAAACGACGACCGTTAGCTCCACGGGCAGGGCGGCCTCCTGCCGCCCGCCGGATGCCTGGCATCCGGGAAAACGAGAAAAACGCCGAAGGAGAAAGCTTGCTTTCTCTCTCGGCGTTTTCTTCGTTTTCACTCTGCCCGTGGATCATTGCGTATATTTTTGTGTCCCTTTTTTTCTTTCACGCTGTTTGTTGATACACTGCGCGTCAATCTTCGTATCCCAGCGCTTCGTGCGGAAGAGCCTGTGCTTTACATGATTGTACTTTCGCAAGGCGGAGTCCAGAGGAGGAACTCCTCTGGCGCGGGGTTCAGGGGCCGCGCAGGCCCCTGCCTCGTTCCTCCTCATGCAATTGCACGGGCCCCTGCCCTGTTACAGCTGGAATAGCGTGACCTGATTGGTTTCCGCCAAATCCTTCAGGCAGCCATGATCCCTCAGCAGATCCAGTACGGCGCTGGACACCTTGCCGCGATTTTTCAAATCCTCCACAGAGATAAAGGGGATTTCCCGTGCTTCCACAATCCCCTGGGCGGCAGATTCGCCCAGACCGCCCAGCGCCGTGAAGGGCACCCGGATGCCCTTTTCCCCTTCAGGCCTGAAATTCACCACATCGCTTTTATACAGATCGGCGGGCAGGAAATAATAGCCTCGGGCCATCATTTCCAGCACCATTTCCATAGCAGTGATTTCATCCTTTTCCTTAGCGCTCAGTTTCTTTTCCTGATCCTGATGATACATATCCTGAAGCTTTTGTCTCAGCTGATCAATGGGCAGAATCATAGTGCAGGCGTCGAATCCATCGCCGCGGATGGTGAAATAGGCGCAATAATATGCCTGAGGATAATAAACCTTATACCAGGCCACACGCAGCGCCATGGTCACATAGGCCACGGCATGCCCTTTGGGGAACATGTATTTGATCTTGCGGCAGCTATCCTCAAACCATTGAGGCACGTTATGCTCATGCATGGCGTCGGCCATTTCGGGCTTCAGGCCCTTGCCTTTACGCACGTTTTCCATGGTATCAAAAGCCATTTTCGCCGGCACGCCCATTTCCATCAGCTGGTTCATGATATCATCGCGGGTACACAGGCACTGGGACAGAGGCGCGATGCCCTGATCGATCAGATCTTTTGCATTGCCCAGCCATACGTCGGTACCGTGGGAAAGGCCGGAAATACGAATTAGTTCCTGCATGGTGGTGGGATGGGTATCATCCAGCATCTGGCGCACGAAAGCGGTGCCGAATTCCGGTACGCCGAAGGTGCCGGTGGTGCAGTTGATTTCCTCCGGGGTAACGCCCAGGGCCTCCGGAGATTTGAACAGGCTCATCACCTTTTTATCATCCAGAGGAATATCCTTGAAATTGACCCCCGTCAGTTCCTCCAGCATATGCATCATGGTAGGATCATCGTGACCCAGAATATCCAATTTTACCAGAATATCATGCATGGAGCCGAAATCGTAGTGGGTGGTAACGAAAGTGCTCTCCAGATCGTCCGCCGGATGCTGCACAGCCGTAAACTGGCAGATATCATAAGCCTTTGGCAGCACCACCATGCCGCCGGGATGCTGACCGGTGGTGCGCTTTACGCCCACGCAGCCCGCCGCCAGGCGCTCTTTTTCCGCATCGGAAACGGTGATGTTCCGCTCCTCCAGATATTTGAGCACATAGCCGTAGGCGGTCTTATCAGCCAGGGTGCCGATGGTGCCGGCACGGAAAACAAAGCCCTCGCCGAACAATTCTTCCACGTATTTGTGGGCCACAGGCTGATATTCACCGGAGAAATTCAAATCAATATCCGGCACCTTATCGCCCTTGAAGCCCAGGAACACCTCGAAGGGAATATCGAAGCCATCCTTGATCAGTTTTGTTCCGCAGGTGGGACAATCGGCATCGGGAAGGTCCACGCCGATGGTATAGCCCTTGGGAATATCGAAGGTAGCCTTACGGCATTTGGGGCAGCGGTAATGGGGCGGCAAAGCGTTTACTTCCGTGATATTGCACATGCAGGCAACCAGGGAAGAGCCCACCGAGCCGCGGCTACCCACCAGATAACCGTCGGAAAGGGATTTGGTCACCAGCTTATTGGCGATGGAATAGAGCGTGGCATAGCCGTAGCCGATGATGGAATTCAGTTCCTTTTCCAAACGCTTTTGCACGATCTCCGGCAGCTCATCGCCGTAAAGCTCGTGGGCCTTGTTCCAGGTCATGGAACGGATATCCTCTTCTGCTGTCTCCCAATAGGGGGAGAAGGTGGTTTTCCCCTCGGGATGGGGCGGGAACAGACCGATCTTTCCCACCTTATCGGCAATCATCTTGGGATTTTTGATCACCACTTCATAGGCTTTTTCCTTGCCCAGATAGGAAAACTCCTCCAGCATTTCATCGGTGGTTTTGAAATACAGGGGCGGCTGATGATCAGCGTCGGAATAGCCCTGACCCGCCTGCAGGATGGCCCGGAACTGGGCATCCTGGGGATCCAGGAAATGCACGTCGCCGGTGGCCACCACGGGGATGCCCAGTCTTTCCCCCAGCTTTACGATCCGCCGGTTGAAATCCCGGAGTGCCTCCTCATCCGGCACCCGTCCCTCCCGCATCAGGAAGGCATTGTTTCCGATAGGTTGGATCTCCAGATAATCGTAAAATCTTGCGATCTTGCCCAGCTTTTCATCGCTTGCCCCATCCACCATGGCGGTGAACAATTCGCCGCTTTCGCAGGCAGAGCCTACGATGATATCCTTGCGGTATTTCTGCAAAACCGCCTTGGGGATGTGCGGACGGCGGCGGAAATAATGCAGATGGCCTTCGGAAATCAGATGATTCAGATTTGTCATGCCGTCCTGGCTGGTGGCCAATAACACCACATGCCAGGAATTGCCCAAGGTATAATCCTTGGATACGTCGTTGAGATCGTTTAAGGTGACAGCGCCCTTTTTCTTGGCGTCATCGATCATCCGGGCCAGACACTGGGCGGTGGCGGCAGCGTCGTTGACGGCCCGGTGGGCATCCTTCAGGGATACGCCCAGCCGCTTGCATACCGATCCCAGTTTATGGGATTTCAGTTCCGGATACATTTTCCGGGACAGGGTAAGGGTATCCAACTGAGGCGCATCATAAGTCAGTCCCTGGCGGGAAAGCTCGCTCTGCAGCACGGCGCAATCGAATTTGGCATTGTGGGCGGCAATGGGGCAGCCATCCATAAACTCCAATAATTTGGGCAGCGCCTCGGTAATGGGGGGCGCATCCCGAAGCATCTGATCGGTGATGTGGGTAATCTCCACAATTTTTGAAGGCAAAATCATCCCCGGATTCACCAGCGTGCCGTAGCTATCCACCACCTGGCCATGGGCCAGCTTTACCGCGCCGATTTCAATGATCCTGTCCTTGGCGGTATTGAGACCGGTGGTTTCAAAGTCCAATACAATGATGGGAGTATCGATGGGAAGATCATTTTCCCCCATTACCACATTGTCATCATCAGTAAGATACCCTTCCACACCAGGGATCAGTTTGATACCATTCTTTTTGGCGGCGCCGAATGCTTCCGGGAAGGCCTGG
>SVGR01000152.1 GCA_015056265.1 Clostridiales bacterium | reverse complement strand
TTCTTCGCAGATATGGGGGGCCACGGGGCTGAGCAGCAGCAGCAGCGCCTTATATTCGCCCACCGTTACGCTGCCCTTCTGATAGAATTCATTCACCAGGCTCATCATCTGGGCGATGGCGGTATTGAATTTCATGGCCTCGAAATCGTCGGATACCTTCTTGATGGTCTGGTGCATGGATACCTTCAGATCCTGGCTGAAGGCGTCCCCGCAATCGCCCTGCACCAGCATTTCCTGCACGCGCCATACGCGATCCAGGAATTTGCGGCAGCCGCGGGCGCCGTTGGTGCTCCACGGAATGGCCTGATCGAAAGCGCCCATGAACATTTCATACATGCGGAAGGCGTCCGCGCCGATTTCCGCAATGATTTCATCGGGATTTTCCACGTTGCCCCGGGATTTGCTCATCTTTTCCCCGTCAGCGCCCAGGATCATGCCCTGAGCAGTGCGCTTCATATAGGGTTCGGGGCAGCTGACTTCGCCGATATCATAGAGGAACTGATGCCAGAAGCGGCTGTACAGAAGATGGCGGGTAACATGCTCCATGCCGCCGTTGTACCAATCCACGGGCATCCAGTAATCCAGGGCTTCCTTGCTGGCGAAGGCCTCTGCATTATGGGGATCGCAGTAGCGAAGGAAATACCAGGAAGAGCCGGCCCACTGGGGCATGGTATCGGTTTCCCGCTGGGCGGGGGCGCCGCACTTGGGGCAAACGCAATTGACGAAGGATTCGATCCGGGCCAGGGGGGATTTGCCGTCGGTACCGGGCTGGAAATCCTCCACCTCGGGCAGCCTCAGGGGCAGTTCCTCATAGGGAACGGGCACCACGCCGCAATGAGGGCAATGGATCAGCGGGATGGGCTCGCCCCAGTAACGCTGGCGATTGAAGGCCCAATCCTTCATCTTATACTGGACGCCGGCACGGCCTACGCCCTTCTTTTCGATTTCTTCCAGCACCCGGGCGATGGAATCCTTCTTATTGGTATAGCCGTTGAGGAAATCGGAATTGACCATTTCGCCGTCGCCGGTATAGGCTTCCTTTTCGATATCGCCGCCCTTGATGACCTCCACGATATCGATGCCGAATTTCTTTGCAAATTCCCAGTCACGCTGGTCATGGGCGGGCACGGCCATGATGGCGCCGGTGCCGTAGCCCATCATCACGTAGTCGGAAATGAAAATGGGCACATTCTTGCCGGTGAGGGGATTGACGGCGGAAATGCCTTCGATCTTCAGGCCGGTCTTTTCCTTGACCAGCTGGGTGCGCTCAAATTCGGTCTTCTTGGCGCATTCTTCCCGATAGGCAAGGATGGCGTCCATATTGCCGATCTGCTGGGCATATTTATCGATCAGGGGATGTTCGGGGGCCATGACCATGAAGGTGACGCCGAACAGGGTATCCGGCCGGGTGGTATAGATTTCCACCTTTTCATCCACGCCGTTCAACTGGAAATTGACGAAGGCGCCGGTGGATTTGCCGATCCAGTTCACCTGCTGCTGCTTGATATTTTCGGGATATTCCACCTTCTCCAGGCCCTGGAGCAGCTTATCGGCATACTTGGTGATGCGTAAGTACCATACATCCTTGGGCAGCTGCACCACATCCCCGTGGCAGATATCGCATTTGCCGCCCTGGCTGTCTTCATTGGAGAGGACCACCTTGCAGCTGGGGCAGTAGTTTACCAGGGTCTTATCCCGGAAAACCATGCCGTGCTCAAAGAGCTTTAAGAAGATCCACTGGGTCCACTTATAATAGTTGGGATCGGTGGTATCCACTTCACGGCTGTAATCGAAGGAGAAGCCGATCTTCTTGAGCTGTTCCCGGAAATGATCCACATTTTTCTTGGTGACCACGGCGGGATGCACGTTATTTTTGATGGCGAAGTTTTCGGTGGGCAGGCCGAAGGCGTCCCAGCCGATGGGGAAGAGCACATTATAGCCCTGCATCCTGCGCTTGCGGGAAATGATATCCATGGCGGTGTTGGAGCGGGGATGGCCCACGTGGAGCCCTGCACCGGAGGGATAGGGGAATTCGATCAGGGCGAAAAACTTCGGCTTGCTGTGATCGTCGGATGCGGCAAAGGCCTGCTTTTCTTCCCAGAATTTTTGCCATTTGGGCTCGATTTGCGCCGGGTTATAGGCTTTCAGTTCCATGGGGCGGATCCTCCTTTTTTCAGGGAAAATGATGGTGGCATTTGCGGGAACAAAAAAACTTCGCCCCTGCAAAACATGCAAAGACGAAGTGAAATCACTACTTCGCGGTACCACTCTGCTTGCCCGGAAGCCGGGCCACTTTTGCGCGTAACGTGCGCCAATCGCCGGAAAACCGGTATCGCTCCCGGGCGAGCGGCCATTCCATCCCGTCCGCGCTTTCACCAGCCGCGCGGCTCTCTGCATCGGGAAAAGGGAAGGGCGTTCCCATTCATCACGATGAAAGAAATTATATCATGTTTCCCCCGGAATGTAAAGCGGGAAAATTGGGGCATGGCATGAGAAAAGGAGGGGGAGGAACATCCCTCCGTCTGGATTTTCACTTGTCGCCAGCCTGTCGACCGGGGCGGGGAAATATCTGTTATGATATCCTTGCAAGGCGGGAACGCCGGATATGAAAAAGAAGAAGAAAAAGAAAGAGGGAACGGAAAATGAGTACTACAAAATTTCTTGTGATTGTATTGGCTGCTGCTGTTGCCATTGGTTTTGCGGTAGGCGCCCTGGGCGGCGGGAATGATGATTTCAATCTGGAGTATGTATGCACCAGCGCCATGTTTTTCAGGGATACCCTCTATGTGGAGGGCTATATCCGCAATGCCTCCAGCGATGAATATATCACCGGCATCAAGCAGGGATCGGTGGATCTGTATGATGATTACGGGCATCTGATGGTCAGCGCCAATATCCCCGCCTCCGTCCGCAATCAATCCATCCCCGCCGGCGGCAGAATCAAGTTCAATTTCAACATCCCCTCCGGTAAATCCTATTTCACCAGCGTCCACGATATCAATTACGGCGTCAGCGGCGAATACAATTATACGGATTATTGATGGCCGATGGCACGGCCTTTGATCCGGAAGATTGTTTCAGCAAAGAATTGAGGAAAAATAATTTGCATGGAAAAAAGGACTGTCACAGCTTGAAATGCTGTCACAGTCCTTTCTTTGATTGTGTTTCGATGATTTATTCTCCCGCCTGTGGGAGGCGGTGATTTTATGCCAGCAGGGCCTTGGCGGCTTCTGCCATCTGGGCGTTGAAGGCATCGTTTTCTTCCGGGGTGGCGGCGCGGGTGGCCACATACAGCTTGATTTTGGGCTCGGTGCCGCTGGGACGGATGCATACCCAGTTGCCGCCCTCGATTTCAAAATAGAGCACGTTGGCCTTGGGGAAATCCATGGGCGCTTCCTTGCCGTCGGCAATGCGGATGGCGCGGGTGAAATCCCTGACGGCCAGCACCTTCTTGCCGCCCAGGCAGCAGGGAGGATTCTTCTGCAGATCAGCCATGATGGCCTTGATCTTATCGGCGCCGTCCTTGCCGGGCATGGTGACGGAGATGCCGGTTTCCTTGAAATAGCCGTATTTCTTATACAGCCGCTGCAGGGCGTCATAGAGGGTTTCGCCCCGATCCATGCAGGCGCAGGCGGCCTCGCACAGCAGCA
>SVGR01000151.1 GCA_015056265.1 Clostridiales bacterium | reverse complement strand
CCACTTTCTATTGAAAATAAAAATCGAGACACCCTGAAGGGTATCCCGATTTTTATGGTCGAAGTGGCGGGATTCGAACCCGCGGCCTTTTGGTCCCGAACCAAACGCGCTACCAAGCTGCGCTACACCTCGAAAAAAATGGAGCCAATGAGGGGACTCGGACCCCTGACCTGCTGATTACGAATCAGCTGCTCTACCGACTGAGCTACATTGGCATACCGGCATTTCACCAGCCCAAACATTATAGCAGAGGAATCGAGGAAAGTCAATTCTTTTTCCGGATAGGAAGAAATTTTCCTGGTGATGGATGAGCGGCTGCAGCGCGGAGAGGGGATGAGCAGAAGGCACCGTCGTTTCCAATATGATTGATGTGATGGATTCTGTAGGGTACGAAAGGCGCACGATGGGAGGCGGCAGCATCCTGAATGCTGTATGGCAGAACAAAATGGTTACGGCGTTGCTTACATTCCCTGTGATAATTATCGTGAAAAGAGCAATTTGATCTCTTTGCCGGACGGAGCGGAAATGACGAGGCAGGGGCCTGCGCGGCTCCTGCACCCTGCGCCAGATGATTCCATCCTCCGGAATCCGCTTTCACAATTTTCCTTGGACTTGTCTCAATGAATATATGTTCGTGCGAAACTTGGGGAACAAACAATTCTGGAAACAAACCACAAACAAGAAAAGAAAAAACGCCGCCCCTATTCAAGGGAAGGCAGCCTGAAAGGGCGGAGATATTTCCTGCCGCTCCGCTGTCTTGCTTACTTTGAAATGAAACAGAGGCCTGTGCGGCCCCAGTACCCCGCGCTGGAGGTCAGTGGCCTCCGGACTACGCCTTGCGATAACATAGACGGAAAAAAATTCAGTTATCCGTACGAAACGCCAGGATACGGAAAAACGAGGATTGTGCATCAGCAAACAGCGTGAAAGAGAAAAAGGAGACAGGAAAATTAACGCAATGATCCGCGGACAGAATGAAAACGAAGAAAACACCCCAGAAGAAAGCAAGCTTTTTCCTGGGGTGTTTTTCTCTTTTTCCCGGATGCCAGGCCTTCGGCGAGCGGCAGGAGGCCGCCCTTCCTGCAGAGTCGACAGCCGTCTTTGCCGTTTTTTCCCCATCGGGAAATTGTTTGTCGGTAAGGAACCTTCAGTTCGAAGCCGGGGCTGGGGGCAATGCCCCTGATGAGGGCGCAGGGGGGAGGAACCCCGCAACGTTTCCCTTCGCCCCATCGGGGAAGTGTTTGCTGGGAAAGTCTCCCCGTCCGAAGATGGATCTGGGGATGGAACACATGGCGCAGGGAAATGGTGGCTGCAGAGGCCCTTGCTTTCTCTTGCGGGGGGCAGGGAACTGCAAAGTTTGCGCAGGTATGGAGCAGATGATATGGTTTGCCATGCATTACCGAGGGATTATTGCCAGGAAGAAGCGCTGTCGGCCGTTCTGCTGAGCAGTATTATTCTTTGGCGGGGGCGGCGGGGAGATAATAATCCATCATGGCGTTGAGGAGGCACTGAGCCATTTTTTCCATGCCGGCTTCATTGGGGTGTAGGCCGCCGTCGCACATATTCGCAGCCAGATTCTGCTTGGTGATGCCGCTGTCGTTATACAGATCTACCAGCACGCAGCCGTGCTTTTCTGCCATTTCCTCGATGACGGCGTTGTGATAGATTACATTATCGGGATCCACGCCCTCATGAGGATTGGTGGAATAGACCAGAGTGAGCAGGAAGATATCGGCATTGGGATAAGCCTTCTTCATTTGGGTGAGCATGCGGTTGTAGGTGGCCTTGAACCGATTGACCTGGACACCGGTGCGGAAATCGTTGATGCCCAGATAAATGGCGATGATATCTGGGGGCACACCGTTGCTGTCATGCAGCTGGGTTGCCCGGGTAACGCCGTTGGTGACCACCCGATCCCCGGACCAGGAGTTATTCACATGCAGCTGGCCGCCGATGCGGTTGATGGCCTTCATCCACCAGGTCTGGTTTACGTTGGTGACACTGAAGGCGCCGGTATAATAGATGGCGTTATTGCCGATGGTGGGATTGTAATCGGTATTATTGGAATAGCCCTGGAAGGTGGAAATGCTGTCGCCCAGAATAGAAACCTTTTTCCCGCTCAGAAGGGAGCGCAGGGCTGCCTCCCGGTCGGCGGGATCGGGAACGTTTTCTGCCAGAGCGCAGCCCATGGAAAGGGCCAGGCAGAGCGCTAGGGACAGCAGGATCAACCATGCGTTTTTTTTCATAATCTTATCATCCTTTCGCAGATTTTTACATATTATAGCATAATGCACAGTCGCATGCAATTCCATGAAAAATATTTCCCGGTAGCGGGAAAAAGGAAAGTTGCAAAATTCGATTTCTCAAACGGTTTGCTTTTTATATGCCGGCAGGGGAAAACAGAAGCGAAACGCCGGAAAAACCTTGTTTTGCGGGAAATTGGTATTTTTATCAAGAACAATCAAAATGCAATTTATGTATTGTAAAATTGCAGACAGGTGTGGTATACTCTTATCAATCCATTCGGGCGGATGCATAAAGATGAATCTGCTACGGATGAAAAATTCCTATTTCAGAGGAGGAACCACACTATGAAGAAATTGCTGAGCATGATCCTGGCCGTTGCCATGCTGCTCTCTATGGCGTCCTTTGCCGTTGCCGATGAAGGCAATTGGAAGATCGCCATCCTGACTGGTACCGTGTCCCAGGGCGAAGAAGAATTCCGCGCCGCTGAACAGGCCGTCGCCAAGTGGGGCGCCGACCACATCATCACCGACACCTATCCGGACAACTTCATGTCCGAACAGGAAACCACCGTTTCCAAGCTGGTTGCTTTCGCTGCTGATCCCGACGTGAAGGCCATCGTGATGTGCCAGGCTGTGCCCGGCGCCACCCCCGCCATCCAGAAGATCCGCGAAATGGGCCGTGAAGACATCCTCTTCATCGCCGGCACCCCCCAGGAAGACCCCGCCGTTATCGCTGCCGCTGCTGACATCGTAATGTACGCTGACGAAGTGGCTCAGGGCGACTCCATCATGGAAAAGTGCGCCGACTGGGGCATCGAAGTGTTCATCCACTATTCCTTCCCCCGCCACATGGCCATGGAACTGATCGTTGCCCGTCACGAACTGCTCCAGCAGAATGCTGAAGCCCTGGGCATCGAACTGGTTGACGTAACCGCTCCCGACCCCACCGCTGAAGCCGGCCTGTCCGCTTCTCAGCAGTTCATCCTGGAAGACGTGCCCCAGCAGATGGCCAAGTACGAAGGCAAGAAGGTTGCTTTCTTCACCACCAACTGCGGCATGCAGCCCTCCCTGCAGGAAGCCATCCTGACCCAGCCCAATGCCTACTATCCCCAGCCCTGCTGCCCCTCCCCCTACCATGCCTTCCCCGCCACCCTGGGCCTGGAACTGGCTGTAGGCGGTGACGACGAAGCCGCTCTGAAGGCTATCGCCGCCAAGCTGCAGGAATATGACGCCGTTGGCCGTTACTCCACCTGGGCTTCCCCCGTGGCCATGACCATCATCGAAATCGGCGTTGAATATGCCAAGGGCTACATCGATGGCGCTATCACCGATCGCAACGACGGCGTGAAGCTGGCTGAGCTGCTCACCGCCAAGATCCCCGGCGCTAAGGTTGCCAACTACACCAATGCTGAAGGCACCACCTTCGACAACTACTACACCATCCTGCTGGCTCCCGTTGATTTCGCCGACTATCTGAAGTAATCAGCGATTGTGCCGCAATCAAAGGCCCGCCCGTCC